>CAMLOA010000183.1 GCA_946481445.1 uncultured Devosia sp.
GCTTTCGTTCGTCGGGGCCGCCGGGTTTTCGGGCGCCAATCAGGTGAGGGCGGTTCAGAATGGTTCGAGCGTTCTCATTCAGATCAATGTCGGTGGTTCCCTGGCTGCTGACGGCGAGATCATGTTGACCAACACCCTGCTGTCCTCCGTCAATGCCAGCGATTTCCTGCTCTGAGGCCGCTGGACAGCCCGAATCCACCGGTGAGCTTGACGTAGGGTCGTGTGCGGGCCACAGACAGCCACTGGCCTCGTGAGGTTTCCATGCTGGCGTTGAGCCATCGTCATCTGCGTCGCGCGTTGTTCGTTGCCCTGCTGTTCTCGCTTGCGCTGAACTTGCTGATCCTCACCGTGCCGCTCTACATGACGGCAGTGTATGATCGCGTGCTGTCGAGCCGGAGCCTCGAGACGCTGATGATGATCAGCGCAGTGGCCGTCGGTGCGCTTGTGCTCACCGGATTCCTGGAGAGTGTTCGGCAGGTGGTCCTGACGCGGGCAGGGGCCCGGTTCGAGGCCGATCTGGGGGGAGAGGTGCTTGCCGCCACGATCCGCGCCGGATTGCAGACCGGCAATGACGTGCAGCCGCTTCGCGATCTGGCGCAGGTGCGCCAGTTCCTGTCCTCGCCCCTGGTAGGCGCCCTGTTCGATGCGCCCGTCGCGCCCTTCTACCTGGTTCTGATCTTCCTGGTGCATCCGCATCTGGGCTGGATAACCGCGGGCTGCGCGGTGTTGCTCGTCGCTATCTCGGTGCTTACCCAGCAGATCACGAAGGTCCCGCTGAAGCAGGCGGCGCGCCACGGTCAGATGGCCTTTCACAACGCGCAGGCGCAGTTGCGCAATGCGGAGGTGATCCGGGCCATGGGCATGCATGCCGAGGGCGTGCGGGCCTGGGGCGAACACAACAACAGGGCCATGGCTGCGGCGGACAGCGCCGCACGGCGCAATGCCGTCCTGAGCGGGCTGACCAAGTTCGTCCGTCTCCTGCTCCAGGTGGGAATCCTGGGCTATGGCGCCTACCTCGTGCTGTCCGATTACAGCCTGTCCGGCGGTATCATTTTTGCCGCGTCGATCATTTCGTCCCGCGCCCTGGCGCCGCTCGACCAGGCGATCGGCGGGTGGCGCACCTTCGAGCAGGCCCACCAGGCCTATAGCCGTGTAATGGACCTGCTGCGGGCAACGACGAGGGAGCGCGACGTGATGGATCTGCCGGCTCCGCGCGCCACGCTGGGCGTCGAGCGTCTCGTCTACGGCCCTCCCGGCGGCCAGGCCATCATCAAGGGCATGACCTTCCAGATCGACGCCGGAGAGGTGGTCGGTGTAATCGGGCCCAGCGGCGCCGGAAAGTCGACACTTGCGCGCCTTCTGGTGGGGGCGATCCGTCCGTCGTCGGGGCTGGTGCGCATTGGTGGCGATGATCTCACCCATTGGTCCGTGGAGGCGATCGGACCCTACCTCGGCTACGTGCCGCAGGACATCGAACTGTTTCCCGCCACGGTTGCGCAGAACATTGCGCGCATGGCCGCGAGCCCGGATGCCACTGCAGTGGTGGCGGCTGCCCGGCAGGCCAATTGCCACGAACTGATCCAGCGCCTTCCCGACGGATACGATACCGTGGTGGGACCGGGCGGCTTTGGCCTATCCGGCGGCCAGCGGCAGCGCATTGCCCTGGCCCGCGCCTTCTATGGCAATCCGCGCATCGTCATTCTCGATGAACCCAATGCCTCGCTCGACAGTGAGGGCGAAGAAGCCCTGTTGGCGGCCCTGGTCGAGGCCGGGCGCGCCGGGACCACGTGCGTGGTCATTGCACAGCGCACCAGCATTCTCCCGGCCGTCACCAAGCTGATGGTGCTGCGGGACGGGCGCGTAGAGGCCTTCGGCCCCAGGGATGAGGTTCTGCGGTCGCAGGGGCTCACGCCGCAGCGGACTGGCGAGCCGATGGCGGCCAACCAGGGCGAGCGTCGCGGTCCGGCTGCCGACCAGCCCGGCACGGCAGTGCCGGCGCGTCTGCTCTCGGTCATGCCGATCAGCGTCACACCTGGCGCCAAGGCGGGAGACAGCTGAATGGCGTGGTATGATGGGGTGAGGACCGGAATTCGGGTTCCCTCGCTTTTGGGCGGGCTGGTCCTGCTGGTAGGCCTGGGCGGTTTCGGCACCTGGGCCGCGGTGGCGCCCCTGGAAGGCGCGGTGATCGCGCCCGGCACGGTGACCACGCTGGGCCGCAACAAGTTTATCCAGCACCTCGAGGGTGGCATCGTCCGCGAAGTGCTGGTTGACGAGGGCGACCTCGTGACCAAGGGGCAGCCCCTGGTCCTGCTCGACCCGACCACGGCCCTTGCCACCCGCAACCGGCTTCGTTCGCAGATCGATACGCTGGCGGCGCTGGAGGCGCGGGCCCTGGCCGAGCGCTCCGGCGCCGGTGAAATCGCCTTTCCCGCCGAGCTGCTGCAATCGGACGATCCCAATATCGCGGCGGCGATCGAAGACCAGACGGCGGAATTTGAAGCCAGGCTGCGGCGATTCGAGAACGAGCACGGCATCCTGGGCGAGCAGGTCAGCAGTCTTGAGCAGGAAATGGTCGGGCTGGAGGCGCAGCGCGACGCCGTGCGGATGCAGCTGGACATCCTGGCCGAAACCATGCCGGACCTGGAGGCCTTGCTTGAGAACGACTTGGTCGTGAAGGCACGGGTTCTCGATGCACGCAGCCGCGAAGCCGAGCTCATCGGGCACGAAGGCCAGATCACGGCGACCCTCGCCAAGGCCCAGCTGATGATCGGCGAGAAGGAATATGAACAGCAGCGGCTGAGCAACGTCCGTCTCGAGGAAGCCAGCCGCATCCTGGTGGATGCCCGCAGCGAGCGCGCCGACCTCCTCGAGCAATTGCAGGCCGCGGAGGACGCCCTTGCGCGCACCACCGTGGTCGCGCCCGAAGCGGGCACCGTTGCCAATATCGCCCAGCTGGGGCCGGGCTCCGTCGTCACGCCCGGGCAGCGGATCATGGAAATCCTGCCCTATGGCACGGACCTGATCGTCGAGGCCAGGATCATGCCTCATGACGTCGACCAGGTGTTTGTGGGGCAGCAGGCGCGGCTGGTCTTTGCGGCGCTGGACCCAAGGTCGACGCCACAGGTGAATGGCAGCGTCAGCTATCTGTCGGTGGACAGCCTCGAAGACGAGCGGACGGGCATGGCCTACTATCTGGCGCGGCTCGTAATATCGAACGAGCCGGTCCCGGGTTTCGATCCGTCCGACGTGGGCGCGGGTCAGCCCGTCGAGGTCTATATCACCACGGGTGAGCGCACTTTCCTCAACTATCTGCTGGATCCGATAATGGCCAGCATGCGGCGGTCGATGCGCGAGTAGGGGCCCAGGGCGTCAGAAGGCGTCGATGGGCATGGCCTGGGCAAGTGCCCCTGCAGGCTGTCCCGGATCGTTCTCGGGCTGGATGATCAGCATGTCGGCATGTGCGAGCGATGAGGTATGCCCGCTGTCGGTCTGGGCGATCGGCATGAGTTGGGGCCCGGTGGCCGTCTGCAGTAGCCGGCCGCGCATATAGTGCCGGCGTGCCGCGTTTGGCGGCGTCGCCGCGGCCAGGGGAAGGTGCCAGATGTCGGGTTCCGGATGCCCCAGCCAGCGCCGCAGGGCCGGCCGGATGAACACCAGGGCTGTCACCATCGCCGAAACCGGATTGCCGGGCAGGCCGAAGACCAGCGTCTTGCCGCGCGTTCCGAACATCAGCGGCTTGCCGGGCCGCATGTTGATCTTCCAGAAATCGAGTTTGACGCCGAGCTCGAGCAGGATGTCCTGGACGATATCGTGGTCCCCCACGCTGGCCCCGCCCGTCGTGATCAGGATGTCGGGGGCGTCAGCCAGGCCCGCGGACAGCTTCTGATGCAGATCGTCCCGGTTGTCCCTGGCAATCCCGTGGTCGACGACGCTTTCGGCATAGCGGGCCAGCAGGGGCGCAAGGCCATGGCTGTTGGATGCGACGATCTGGTCGGGACCCAGTGGCGTCCCGGGTGGAACGAGCTCGTCCCCAGTTGCCAGCAGCGCAATGCGCGGCCTGCGGGCCACGGCCAGCGTGGCGCAGTTCGCCGCCGCTGCCACCGCCAGGTGCATGGGCATCAGCCGCACGCCCGCACCGACCAGTTCGTCGCCAACTGCGAAGTCATTACCGCGCGGGCGCACGCTGTGGCCGGGGCGCGCCGGGGCGGTGAAGCGTACCAGGCCGCCGTCGATCACAGCTTCCTCCTGCATGATGACGGTGTCTGCACCGTCCGGCACTGGCGCGCCGGTGAAGATGCGCGCCGCTTCCCCCGGCCCAAGCGTCCCCGCATAGCCGGTACCGGCCTGCGACATGCCCGCAATCACCAGGCGATGTCCCTCCACTACATCCGCCGCCCGCACCGCGTATCCATCCATGGCGCTGGCGTTGAACGGCGGCTGATCATGGCTGGCGATGACCGGCCGCGACAGCACGCGTCCGAAAGCCGCCTGGAGAGGGACGGTTTCGGACTGCACCGCCGGCACGCGCGCCAGAATTGCCGCCAGAGCCGCGTCAACGGGCAACAGGCTCATGGCCGAACGAAGTCGCCCGATGCGCCGCCGGATTTTTCCAGCACGCAGATGTCGGTGATTGTCATGGCCCGGTCGATCGCCTTGGCCATGTCGTAGAGCGTCAGGGCCGCTGTCGAAGCCGCCACCAGTGCCTCCATCTCGACCCCGGTCTGTCCAAGCGTCTCGGCCGTTGCCCGTACAACCAAGCAGGCATCGCCGTGGGCCTCGATCTCGACGCTCACCTTGGTCAGCGGGATCGGGTGGCAAAGCGGAATCAGGTCCGCGGTGCGCTTTGCGGCCATGATGCCGGCCACGCGGGCCACGGCGAGGGCGTCGCCCTTTTTGAGCCCGCCGCCCAGTATCGTGGCCACGGTTTCCGCCTGCGCCAGGATCCGCGCTTGTGCCACGGCCCGCCTGCGCGTGCTGGCCTTGTCGCCGATATCGACGATATGCGCCTCGCCGCGTGCGTTGAGGTGTGTCAGGCCGCCCGCCATCAACGCACGGCTTCAGGAGCGCCCATCAGCAGGGCGCGCGTGGCCGAAACCACGTCGTCCTGCCGCATCAGGCTTTCACCGACGAGGAATGTGCCGATGCCCGCCTCACGATCAAGCTTGACGATGTGGTCGTGGTCGACGATACCGCTCTCGCTCACCAGCAAGGTGCTCTTGGGAACGCCCAC
>CAMLOA010000184.1 GCA_946481445.1 uncultured Devosia sp.
CACCACCATCTTCCACCCCGTGGGCACCTGCCGCATGGGTGTTGATGAGGGGGCGGTGGTCGGCCCGGACCTGCGCCTCAGGGGCATGGACGGCGTCCGGGTCATCGATGCCTCGATCATGCCGCATATCGTTTCGGGAAACACCGCGTCACCGGTGGTCATGATTGCCGAAAAGGCGGCCGCCATGATCCGCCGGGGCTGAGGCGACGCCTTGCCCCGCGGCTCCGTCAATGGACCCGTATCTATCCTGAAGCGTGGGAGGCCGGCGAGGCACCCTCCTTGTCGAGGGCGTCGAGCGCTCGTGCGGCACGCTTGCGTTCGCGATAGCGGTTGAACTGCTGGTCGGCCAGGACGCCCGCCAGGATGACGGCGCCCATGACGGCAAAATTGAGCGACGATGGGATGCCCAGCAGATTGACCAGGTTCTGCAGCTCCTGCAGCAGCACGGCCCCCAGCACGACCCCGACGATGGACCCCTCGCCCCCACGCAGGGAGAACCCGCCGAGCACCGCCGCGGCGATGGCGTAGAGCTCGTAGAAATTGCCATGCGACGACGGCTGCACCGATTTGGTGAACATGGCGAAGTAGATGGCCGCGATGGACGTCAGCAGGGCGCAGATCACATAGGCAGAGGTAATGACCAGGCCGGTGCGGACGCCCGAATAGCGCGTGGCGTCCTCGTTCTTGCCCACCGCATAGAGGTGCCGTCCAAAGACCGAGCGGTGCAGCACGAACCAGCAGACCACCCCGATCACCACCATGGCGTAGAAGGAATGGGGGACACCAAAGCTTCGACCGATCGTCAGCCACTCCAGCTCCGGGTAACTGGCGCCGAACGGAAAGCCGGCCGTCGCCTCCCCGGTATAGCCGCGTGCCACGCCGCGATAGATCAGCAGCCCGCACAGGGTAACCACGAATGGCTGCATCTTGAGCCTGGTGATCAGCAGCCCATGCGCCAGTCCCATCGTCATGCCGACGGCGATGGTGATGAGCATGGCCAGCGGCCAGGGCACGCCGAACTTGCCCACCATGTCCACGAAGATCACGCCCAGGAGGGCGATCATCGACCCCACCGACAGGTCGATGCCCCCGGTCATGATCACGAATCCCTGCCCGATGGCGAACAGGCCGAACAGGCCGATCAGGTTGGCGGTATTGCCCAGGTTGATGGGCGAGAGGAACAGCGGGTTGCGCAAATAGACGATTGCACCCACGATCACGATCAGGACCGCCAGCCCCATGTCCTTCTTTTGCATCTGTGCTCCTCCTCCTACCTGGCGCCCACGGCAAGCCTGAGCACGTTGTGCTCGGAAAATTCCGGCCGCTCCAGCGATCCGGCGACGCGCCCTTCCCGAAGCACGACGATGCGGTCGGACACGCCGATCACCTCCTCCATGTCGGACGATATCATCATCACGCCCACGCCCGACTCCGCCAGTGCGCGCATGAGCTTGTAGATCTCGGCCTTGGCGCCGACATCGATGCCCCTGGTGGGCTCGTCGAAGATGATCAGCCGCGGGGTCATCGACAGCCACTTGCCCAGGACCACCTTCTGCTGGTTGCCACCGGACAGTTCGGCCGCGTTTCGCAGCACGTCGGGCGTCTTGATATTGAGGTCCGAGCGTTGCCGCTGCGCTCTTTCCATGACCAGCGAATGCTGGACAAGGCCATTGCGCGAGACCGACTTGAGGTCCGCAAGGGTGATGTTGTCGCAAATCGCGCTTTCGAGAACCAGCCCGGTCCGCTTCCGATCCTCGGGGACGAGATACATGCCCGCGTCGATCGCCTCGCGCGCGCTCGCGGCGCGGAACGGCTTGCCGGCCAGGGTGATCTCTCCTTCAAGGATGGGCTCTATGCCGAAAAGCGCCTCGGCCAGCTCCGTCCTGCCCGCGCCCACCAGGCCTGCCACACCGAGGATCTCGCCGGCCCTCAGGTCCATGTCGGCTCGCGCCTGTGGATTGGCGGCAATCCGGACACCCTTGAGTGAGAGAACCACTTCGCCTCTCGGGCGGGTCGGGGGCGTATAGAGCGACTTGAGGTCGCGCCCGATCATCAGCCTGATCATGGCATCGTGGCTGATCTGGTCGCGCGTCAGTTCGCCGGCGACCCGGCCGTCCCGCAGCCCGAAGACCCGGTCCGCGCATTCCTCTACCTCCCCCAGGCGGTGGGATATGTAGACCACCGCAATGCCGGCCGCCTTGAGATCGGCGATCACCTTCATCAGCGTCCGGGTCTCGGACAGCGTCAGCGACGAACTGGGTTCGTCCATGATCACTACCCGCGCATCGATGGACAATGCCTTGGCGATTTCGAGCAATTGCCTCTCGGCCAGGGACAGGTCGGCAACGGGGGTATCGGGCGCGAACTTGGCGCCGACGCGCGCCAGCAGCGGCCGCGCGTGCTCGCGCATGGATTTGAGGTCCAGCAGCGGGCCGGACCGCAATTCCCGCCCCAGGAAGATGTTGGCGGCAACGTCGAGGTTGTCGAAGACGTTCAGTTCCTGGTGGACAAAGGCGATGCCGGCGGCCTGCGATTGCCGGACCGTCAGCCGGTCATGCTCGACGCCATCAAGCACGATATGGCCCGAACTCGGTTCGATGACACCGCCCAGGATCTTCATCAGCGTCGACTTGCCGGCGCCGTTTTCGCCGATCAGGGCCAGGACTTCCCCCGGCATGACCGTCATCGTCACGCCGGAAAGTGCCACGACACCCGGATAGACCTTCGAAATGTTGTCCAGCACGATCAGGGGCGGCCGGGATTGGTGTTGCGGCGTCATGAACGGGGTAACCTGGTTGTAGGGCAAAGCCGCCGCAGCGGCCTCGCCTCAGTATACCGTGCGCACCGGGCCGAGCCAGAGTCCGGTCCGGTGCGCGCGTAGGCGGCAGGGAGTCTTAGCCGCCGATACGCTCCTTGAGCTCGGCCTCGAAGGCATCGACATTGGACTGGTCGATCACCTTGGTCGGAACGATGATCAAGCCGTCCTCCGGGACTCCGGACATGTCGCCTTCCAGGTAGTCGGCCATCAGGTGCATGCCCTGATATCCCCACTGGTAGGGATCCTGCACGACGGTGCCGGCAAAGCTGCCCTCGCGGACGGCACCCAGGGTGATCGGGTCCTCGTCGAAGGCGATGACCGTGATCTGGCCGAGCTTTCCGGCGGCCTGCAGCGCTTCGTAGATCTTGGGCGGATTATACGAATAGAACCCCACCATGCAGTTGATCTCGGGATTGGCCGCAAGCACGTCATCGACATTGGAGCGGGCGCGGGCGAAGTCCACGTCGTCGCCACGCACATCGACCAGTTCGATGCCGGAGCCTTCGACTGCCTGCCGGAAGCCGGCGATGCGTTCGATGGCGTTGTCCGCCCCAAGGAAGCCGACAAAGCCCATGCACTTGGCCCCATCCGGCAGGGCCTTGAGCGCGATCTCGCCGGCCTGGATGCCCGCAGCGGTATTGGACGACCCCAGATAGGCGATACGGTCGCTGTCGGGCGCATCGCTATCGGTGGTGAACAGGGGAACCTGCGCGGCGACGCGGTTGAAGGCGTCGATGGAGTTCTTGGGGTCGGCCGACGAAATCATGATCGCGTCGGTGCCGGCGGCGACAAGGTCGTCCATCAGCGCATTCTGCAAGGCAGCCGTGCCCTGTGCCGGATAGCGGAACTGCAGGTCGTAGTCCGGCAGTTCTTCCTGTGCCTTCTTCACCCCGGCCTCGGCCAGCTTCCAGAAGTCCGATGCCGCATTGACCACAAAGGCCAGTTGCGGCTTGTCCTGCGCCACGACGGGACCGCCCATGACAGCGGCCAGAACGGCGGCGGAAACAGCGATATTGAGCTTCATTTGATGTCCTCCCTGATCGGGGCGTTTGCCTTCCGACCTGTCGAAAAACCCGCGGCAAACCATTCGTCGCGGGCACTGCAATATCCCGGGCCTGCCGCCATGTTTCTGGCTGGGGGCGGGCACGGGCATACCGTCCTCGGCGTCGCCCCTACCCTGGGTACCAGACGACACGAGGGTCATCGGCCGCGCGGATATAGGTCCAGGCGCTGTCGATGAGTTGCGTAAGGCCGACCTGCGGCCGCCAGCCCAGCACGAGCTTTGCCTTGGTGTTGTCGAGCCAGTTGCTGTGGAAGGGGGTCGCGACCGGCGCCACCGGCAGCCCGCGGCTGGCGCGGAGATAGTCGGCAGCCCGGGCATAGTCGACCGGTTCGTCCATCGCGATGTTGAACAGCTGGCCGGTCGCGGCCGGGTTGTTGAGGGCAAGCAGGATCGCGCTCACCAGATCGCTGACATGAACAAAATTGCGCTTGAGCGGTTCCCCGCGCGCGTCGCGCAGCAGGGGTACGGCACCGGCTTCGGCATGGAGAGCGATCTCGGAGGCGCTCAGCAGTTCCGGCCAGGGCGGTCCGCCAAACTGATCGCGAAAGCTCAGGGCATGGCGAAAGTCATCCTTCTCCATGATCCACGGCGCCCGCAGGCAGCAGCCGTTGACCCCATACTGGATCTGGTACTGTTCGAGCATGACCTCTTCGATCACCTTGGTCAGCGCGTAACATCCCGGATAGGCGCGGCGCGGCGAGGCCTCGGTGATCGGCGCGTCATAGGCATGGAAGATGTGTCCAACCGAGCAGTCCCCGCCGATCAGGATGAACTGCTGGGCCGTCGGCGTGGTCCGGAAGGCCTCGAGCAGGTGGAACATGCCCTTAACGCCGACATCTATGGCCAGGTCCGGCGCCTCCTTGACCGCCGCCATGTGCAGCACATGGGTTACCCCGTCCATGGCCTGGTGGACTGTGCCCCAGTCGGACAGGCTCCCGCGCACGACCTCGATGTCGTCATCCTCGAGCGTGCGGTTGTGGCAGATGGCGCGGACCGACCATCGCGAGAAGCGCGGTGCGGCGCGGAACGCGGCCATGAAGTTCGATCCCACCTTGCCGGTGATACCTGTAACAAGAAGCTTCACGGGACAAATCCTGGAAAACTGGCCTACTCGCCCTTCTCCGGGCCGGATAGGGCACGGCACGCGCGGTGCCGTGCCCCTTGGCCTATGGGGCGCAGAAGCCCGGCTCCTCGCGGGTGCAGACGTCCAGGCCGGTATAGATCGGGTCCTCGACCGCCTCGCCATTGATGAGCTGGATCATCACGTCCGGGGCCCGCTGCCCCATTTCGAACGGACGCTGGCCGATCTGGGCGTGGCTGCGGCCCTCATTGAAGG
>CAMLOA010000185.1 GCA_946481445.1 uncultured Devosia sp.
TCGACTCCGTCACTATCGGCTACCCCTATCCGGGCCTCGAGGAAGAGATGACGGAAGACGCCGCCCCCGAGGAAGACACCCGCGGTTGACCACGCCCCCCTCGGCGGCGTAACACTGACCTCACGTTGGTTCCCCGACCCCGTTTGGGCGAAGGGATCAAAAGGGAACACGGTGCGGCGTACCCATCAGGGACCAAATCCGTGGCTGCCCCCGCAACTGTAAGCGGCGAGTGCGACTCGACTATGCCACTGACCCTGGGGTCGGGAAGGCCGATTAGCACCACGACCCGTGAGCCAGGAGACCTGCCAGCACGCAAGTGGGCCAAGGGCCCAAACCTGTTCCGCGCACGGAGGGTGCCGCATGAATACTACCGCTAACGTCTCGACTGGTCTGCAGTCGCTCTCGCTGTCCCAACGCCTGATCGCAGGCGCGCTGGCGCTTATGCTCGGCCTCGTTCTGCTGGTCGGCACCGGTTTTGCCGGTGACTACCGCCTGCATAATGGGGCGCATGATACCCGCCACGCCATGGGTTTCCCCTGCCACTGAGGCAGCTGCAAAGAGAGCTGAGACATGTTTCGCAATCTGTTTGTCGCTGCGCTGGTCGCAGCAATTTGTGCTGGCCTTGCCACGTCGGCCTTCCAGGCCTGGCGCGTGACGCCGTTGATCTTTGCCGCTGAATCCTTCGAGGGCGGTAGCCAGGATGCCCACAGCCATGAGCAAGACGCTGCCGGGCATAGCCATGATGATGGTGCCGCGACCCAGGCCCACGCGCATGGCGATGACGAGTGGATGCCCCAGGACGGCCTGGAGCGGACCACCTTCACCATCGCCTCCAATATTCTGGCCGCAGCCGGCTACGCGCTGATTCTTGGGGCCGTCTCCATGCTGTTCGGTCTGCCGATCACGGCGGCCAACGGCCTGGTCTGGGGCATGGCCGGATTTGCCGCCTTCACGCTGGCCCCGGCGCTTGGCCTGCCACCCGGCATGCCCGGCATGCCGGTGGCCGATACCTTCGCCCGCCAGCTCTGGTGGGCTGGCGCCGCCATTTCGACCGGCGCAGCCCTGGTGCTGCTGGCCAAGATACGGGCGCCCTGGGTCTTGGTAGTTGCCGTCGCCCTTGTGCTGCTGCCTCACCTGATCGCCACCCCGCAGGTGCCCGACGGCCCCACCTCCGTGCCGCCGCGTATGACGGCTGAGTTCGTTTCCGCCGTGCTTTTCAATGGCGCCATCTTCTGGGTCGTCCTGGGCCTCGCCTTCGGGCGGGCAGCCGACCATATCGCGGCCCGTCCTGCTGCCCTGCCCAATGGAGCCAAGGCATGACCAAGATCCCCACCACCGTCATCACCGGCTTCCTGGGGGCAGGCAAGACCACGCTTGTCCGCCACCTGCTGGCCCATGCCCCCAAGGGCAAGCGCATCGCGCTCATCATCAACGAATTCGGCGACCTGGGCGTCGACAAGGATATCCTGGCCGGTTGCGGCGACGAGACCTGTCGCGAAGAGGACATGGTTGAACTCAGCAACGGCTGCATCTGCTGCACCGTGGCCGACGAATTCATCCCCACCATGCAGGCCCTGCTGGCCCGCCCGGACAAGTTCGACCACATCGTCATCGAGACTTCGGGCCTGGCCCTGCCGCAGCCGCTGATCCGCGCCTTCAACTGGCCCGAGATCAAGGCCCAGGTCACCATCGATGGTGTCGTCACCGTCGCCGACGCGGCCGCCCTCGCGGAGGGCCGCTTTGCCAGCGACGAGGCCGCCGTCGACGCCCAGCGTCGCCAGGACGAAATGCTCGACCACGAGACGCCCCTGGGAGAATTGTTCGAGGATCAGCTGTCCGTGGCCGACCTGGTCGTGGTCAACAAGACCGACCTGGTCGACCCGGCCATGCTCGAGGTGGTGGAAGCCAACCTTCGTGCCGAAATGCGGCCGGGCGTCGGGCTCATCCGGGCGCGCAACGGCCATGTCGACATCGCGGCGCTGCTCGGCATGGGCATGGGCAGCGAGGACGACATCGCCAATCGCCCCAGCCATCACGAACTCGAGCATGGCGGCGAGACCCATGAGCACGACGATTTCGACAGCTTCTCGCTGCGGCTGGATTCGGTCGCCGGCAAGGATGACCTGCTGGCTGTGATCGAGGCCACAATTCGCGAGCACGGCATCCTGCGGCTCAAGGGCTTTGCGGCCATTCCCGGAGCGGCCGCCAGGTTGGCCATCCAGGCCGTGGGACCGCGCGTCACCGCCTATTTCGACCGGCCCTGGAAGGATGGCGAGGTGCGCGAGACCGCCTTGGTGGTGATCGGCGAGAGCCCGCTCGATCGCGCCGGCATCACCGCCGGACTGCAAAGGGCGCTGAAGGCGGCCGCCTGACATGGGCCGGCGCAATGTGTGGCTGGTCCTCGTGTCGGTGTTTGTCGGGCCGCTGGTCGGCGCGCTGACCTTCATGGCCGTCACCAGCGCCATGGACGCCTTCGTCTATGGGGGCGGGGAGGCAGCCTATGGTTTCCTGCGCGAGAATTGGCCCGTCGTCCTGATGGCCGGCTACGTGTTCGGGGCCATTCCCGGGCTTGTCTTCGCCGTCGTCATGATCATCCTCGCGCGCCATATCCCGCGTACCGGCCAGCGCCTGGTCGCCGCCGCCATCGTGGGTGCGGTGGCCAGCGTCACGATGCTCAGCACGGTCCTGTTCGGCGGGTCGCTCGGCGGCATGGACTGGATCATGCTGATGGCACTGTCCCTCACCGGCGCGGCCGCGGGCACAGTCAGCCTCGCCCTGGTCGAGTGGCTTGATCCCTTGCCAGGGCAGGCGCCCTGATGCACCTGCTCTCCGCCCAGGCCGGCGCCATCCAGCAGGAAGGCGAGGCCATCGATCTCAACCAGCGCCCGGGCGCGCTGGTCTTTGCCTCCGCTGCCGATAGCGAACTTGCAATGCTGGCGGCGGCGGCCGACAGGGCAAATGTGGATGGGCTGCGGCTGGCCAATACGCTGCGGCTTTCCAACAACCTTTCGGTCGACATGTGGCTGGACAAGACGGTCCGGCATGCCGGCCTGGTCGTGTTGCGGCTCATCGGCGGGGCGGCCTATTTCCAGTATGGCGTCGATGAACTGACCGCCCTCTGCGCAAATCGCGGGGTTCCGCTGGCGCTGCTGCCCGGCGACGCTAATCCCGATCCCATCCTGCAATCGCGCTCCACCATCCACCCCGACGACTGGACGCGCCTGCACAGCCTCTTCATCGCCGGCGGCCCCGACAATGCCGACACGATCCTCCAGTCCTTCCATGCCCTGACCGGGGCGGGGGGAGAGGCTCGCCTATCCGGGATTGTCCCGCGCCCCTTTGCCCGCTTCGGGCTCTGGCATCCGGCCACAGGCATGACGGACGCGGCCGGTCTGCGCGCGATCCACGGCGAGGCGGATCGGGTGCGGATCCCCATCCTCTTCTATCGCGCGGCCCTGGAAGGCGCCGGAACGGCCACGATCGAAGCGATCATCGCCGAGCTCGACCGCCAGGGACTGGAGCCGGTCCCGGTGGTCGTCTCCTCGCTCAAGGAGGGCCCGTGCATCCGCTTCGTGCAGGCGGTACTGGCCGAGTTTCCGCCCGCCGCCATCCTGAGCCTCACCGGCTTTTCGCTGGGCATCGACGGACTGGACGACAAGGCCAACCCGTTTGCCGGCATCGACGCCCCCGTCATCCAGCTCATCCAGTCCGGCCGCTCGGAAGCACAATGGCGGGGTGATCCGCAGGGCCTGTCGTCCAAGGACATGGCCATGTTCCTGGTCATGCCCGAAGTGGATGGCCGCATTGGGGGGCTGATCGTCGGCCACAAGGCCGATGCAATCTGGCACGAGCGCTGCCAGGTGCCCTTGTCGGCTTACGCGCCAGACCCCGCCGGAATTGCCCGGGCCGTGGCCTTGGCGAAGAACTGGGCGCGGCTGCGCCAGACGCCCCGGCAGCAGCGCCGTATCGGCATCGTGCTGGCCAATTATCCGATCCGCGACGGGCGTCTCGCCAATGGCGTCGGCTATGACGCACCGGCATCGACGGTGGCGATATTGCAGGCCCTGGAGGCCGACGGCTACGCGGTCGCTGCCTATCCCCAGGACTCCGCCGACCTGATCGCAGCCTTGCAGGCAGGCCCGACCAATGCCGACCCGCGTCGGGGCGACAGCTCCGTGGTGCTGTCCCTTGCCCGCTACCGCGCGCTCTTCGCCGACCTTCCCGAGGCCATCCGCACCGCCGTCGATGACCGCTGGGGCGACCCCGCCGCCGATCCGTTCGTGCGTGGCGATGGCTTTCACCTTCCCGGCCTGAGGTTCGGCAATGTCGCCCTTATGCTGCAACCGGCGCGCGGCTATCACCTGGACGAAACCGCCAGCTACCATGACCCGGCATTGGTGCCGCCCCATGCCTATGTCGCGGCTTATCTCTGGCTCCGGCACGAATTTGGCATGCAGGCGCTGATCCACAATGGCAAGCACGGCACGTTGGAGTGGCTGCCCGGCAAGGCTACGGCGCTGGACGCGGCGAGCTATCCCGATGCGCTCTGGGGGCAGGTGCCCCACCTCTACCCCTTCATCGTCAACGATCCGGGCGAAGGAACGCAGGCCAAGCGCCGGTCCGGCGCCGTCATCATCGACCACCTCGTGCCGCCGCTGACCCGCGCCGAAACCTATGGCCCGCTCAAGGATCTCGAGGCGCTGCTGGACGAGTACTATGCCGCGTCCGGCATGGACCGCCGCCGGCTAGGCGATCTCAAGCGCCGTATCCTCGACTTCACCCGCGACAGCCGGCTGGACCGGGATATCGGGCTGCCGGACGACGAGACGGCAGCGCTGATCAAGATCGACAATTTCCTGTGCGATCTCAAGGAAGCCCAGATCCGGGATGGCCTGCACGTGTTCGGGCAATCGCCACAGGGTGACCTGGAACGCGACCTGATCGTGGCCTTGGCCCGCGTGCCGCGTGGCGAAGGGCCGGGCGAAGGCTCGCTGATCCGGGCACTGGCCGACGATCTGAAGCTGGGTTTCGATCCGCTGACGGTCAAGCTCGGGACACCGTGGACCGGCCCAACCCCCACCCTCACTCCCTCCCCACAAGGGGGAGGGAAGCCTGATCCAGTTCCGCTCGATCATCAGTCGTCTCCCTCCCCTCGATGGGGAGGGATCAAGGGTGAG
>CAMLOA010000186.1 GCA_946481445.1 uncultured Devosia sp.
AATGGGGCGATGAGGGCAAGGGCAAGATCGTCGACTGGCTCGCCAGCCGCGCCGATCTGGTGGTCCGCTTCCAGGGCGGGCACAATGCCGGCCACACGCTGGTCGTCGGCGACAAGGTGTACAAGCTCTCGCTGCTCCCGTCGGGCCTGGTGCGCGGCACGCTGTCGGCGATCGGCAATGGCGTGGTGTTCGACCCCTGGCATTTCCGCGACGAGGTTGCGCGGCTGCGCGAGCAGGGCGTCGAGATCACGCCCGAGACGCTGCAGGTGGCCGAGACCGCCCCGCTGATCCTGCCCTTCCACCGCGACCTCGACGCGCTGCGCGAGGATGCCTCGGGCGCGGGCAAGATCGGCACCACGCGCCGCGGCATCGGCCCGGCCTATGAGGACAAGGTCGGCCGCCGCGCCATCCGCCTAGTCGACCTCAGTGAACCCGATACGCTCATGCCCAAGATCGAGCGCCTGCTGACGCATCACAATGCGCTGCGGCGGGGCATGGGCCTGGGCGAAATTTCCGCCCAGACGATCTACGATGAACTGACCTCCATCGCCGCCGAAATCCTCCCCTTCATGGACCAGGTCTGGCGCGTGCTCGAAGACAAGCGCAAGGCCGGCGCGCGCATCCTCTTCGAAGGCGCACAGGGCGCCCTGCTCGACAACGATCACGGCACCTATCCCTTCGTGACCTCGTCCAACACCGTGGCCGGCCAGGCCGCGGCCGGTTCAGGCCTCGGGCCCACCGCCATCGGCTATGTGCTGGGCATCACCAAGGCCTATACGACCCGCGTCGGCGAAGGCCCGTTCCCCTGCGAGCTCGATGACGAGATCGGTCGGCATCTGGCGACTGTCGGCCGCGAAGTGGGCGTCAATACCGGCCGCCCGCGCCGCTGCGGCTGGTTCGACGCCGTGCTGGTGCGCCAGACAGTCAAGACCAGCGGCATTACCGGCATTGCTCTCACCAAGCTCGACGTGCTCGACGGGCTCAAGGAGATCAAGGTCTGCGTGGGCTATGAGCTGGACGGATCACGCATCGATTACTTGCCTGCCTCAATGGGGGCACAAGCCCGCGTTAAGCCGATTTATGAAACGCTCGAAGGGTGGTCGGAAACCACCGCGGGAGCGCGCTCCTGGGCGGATCTGCCGGCGCAGGCGATCAAATATGTCCGCTATATCGAAGAGAAGATCGGGGCGCCGGTCGCCATGCTTTCGACCAGTCCGGAGCGGCTGGATACCATTCTGGTGGTCGACCCATTCCAAGATTGAGTTTTTTTGTTACAACACACGCTGCAATTGTGAGTACCAGCTAACCGATGGCGGACTACAAAGAGCTGTTGCGCCGGGCCATCTCGGCGCTGCCGGAGAATAATGGGGCTGCCCGAAGGGCGGTTTACGAGAAGGCGCGTTCGGCCCTCGTGGGCCAGCTGCGTGCCATCACGCCCCCGCTTCCGGCGCGCGATATCACCCAGCATCGCCTCCAGCTCGAAGATTGCATCCGCCAGGTTGAGCAGGAAGCCAGCGAGGCGGTGATCTCGCTCGGGCGCGAACCCGTTTCCCGCCCTGTTGCCGAAACGGCGCCGCGTCCGGCTCCGGTGCCGCCGCCTCAGCCACGGCCCACCGCGCCCGCCAAGGCCGCAGACCCGGCGCCGGTCCCGGTCGCCGAAGCACCCAAGCCTGCCGAGCCCGTCCAGGTGGCGGCCACGCCGGCAGAGCCTGCGCGTGAACCGGACAAGCTGGCAGAGCCGCCCAAGGCCGCTGGCAATGGGCGAACCTCCATCGAGGACATCATTGCCGAGGCGGCGGCCACCAGCGGTGCCGAGGTGAGTGCCATTCCGGACAAGCCGGCAAGCCGGCCCACGCCGCCTCCGCCGCGCCCCGCAGCCCCGGTCACCAATATCCGGTCGATCGATGCCCCGCTCAAGTCGCCCAGCATCGAGCCGCGGCGCGAGCCGGTGCCTTTGGCGGCCAATTCGGCGGTAGAACCCATTCGCGCGCCCATGCGGGTCGAGCCAACGCTTGGTAATCAGGCGCTGGCGCGCCAGAGCGTCACCGTGCCGGTCGAGGCTGCCCTGTCGAGCGTACGCGAAGTCGAGCTCGAGGCCGTCCAGCCCGACATGAACGAGGCGCAAGGCGCGATCGAGCGGGCCATCGAGACGCTTGATCGGGAGGCTCGCGGCGAGCCGACAGCGCCGTTGCCCGATCCCAATCCCGCGGCGGAAGCCGGTGCCTTCGGCATTGCGGGGGCCGAGGACGAGACGGCGAGCGGTTTCGTCGAGGAGCCGACCGCGGCTGCGCGCTCCGGCGCGGGCCTCACCATCTTCCTCGTCGTGTTTGCGATCCTGCTTGCCGGCGTTGGCGGCGCGGGCTTCTGGGCCTGGCGCGAAGGCTATGTCGATCTCGACCAGATGTTCGGGCAATCCCAGCCTGCCGTCGCCGAGGTGACCACGCCGGCGACCCCGACCACCCCAACCATGGACCCGGTACCGGCCGAGGCACCGGCCACGACCGACGTGTCGGTGGGGCCCGGCAATACCGCCACCACAGCCACGGACGAAGCGACTGTTTCGCTCGAAGGGGTCGAGATCGACGATCGCCTTGAACCGACGCCCGAGCCGGTCGTGCCGACCGGAACGGAGTCCGTGCTGCCCTCGCTTGGCGGGGAAGAGGCAAAGTCGGAGGAGCGCCTGACCGACGAATCCGCCGTGGCCGCGGTCGATACGACCGACCCGGCCGCATCGGTCGATCCGGCCGTGCTGGCGGGCAGCCAGTCGCTCCTGCTCGAGGCCAGCCAGGATGGTCGCACCGGGGCCGTGCCCTTCTCGGGCACGGTGGAGTGGAGCGAAGGCACCGACGAACTGGGCCTGCCCACGCTCATCGGCCATGCCAGCATCCCTGCGCGCAGCCTCGGGGTGAACCTCACCATCCGCAAGAATTCTGATCCCAGCCTGCCGGCCAGCCACCTGATGGAGGTGGATTTTGACGTGAGCGACACCTTTATCGGGGGCGCCATTTCCAACCTGCCCGGCGTGCTGCTGAAGGACGAGGAACTCGTGCCCGGTACGCCGCTGGTCGGTGCGTCGGCGCGCGTCGTGGGCAATTCCTTCCTCTTCGCGCTCAGCGCCTCCGAGACCGATGCAGCGGTCAATGCGGACCTGCTCGAGAACCGCAGGTGGATGGACCTGGCAGTGGTCTACGGCACGGGACGCAATGCCATCCTGACGCTGGAAAAGGACGATACGGCCCAGGCCCTGTTCGAAAAGGTCTTCGACGCCTGGTCGCAGTAAGGCGCGGCTGCGCGGACCGGGCCCTTCAGCCCTCCACCAGCCTGCCATCCTCGATCGTGTATCGCCGGGCGGCCAGGGCGGCGATGTCGTCCTTGTGGTGGCTGACCAGGATCGTGTGCCAGTCATGCCGCTCGGTCAATGTCCGCACCAGGGCGCGGGTGGCATGGCGCGTCTCGTCGTCCAGCGCCGAAAATGGTTCATCCAGCAACAGGACCGGCTTGTTGCGCAACAGGGTCCGCGCCAGGGCCACGCGCTGCTTCTGCCCCCCCGACAGCGTCCCTGCCGTCTGCGCCTCGAAGCCATCGAGGCCCACTTCCGACAGGGCTGACCGGACCGCTGTCTCGACCTTGTCCCGCGCGGTCCGCGGCAGGCCCAGCGCCACGTTCTGACCTGCCGAAAGATGCTCGAACAGGCTCTCGGACTGCAGCAGCAGCGAGACGGGACGCTGTTCCGGGGGCAGGCGGGAAAAGTCGGTGCCATCGAGCGCGATCGCGCCGGCCGCGGGCGTGAGGAAGCCCGCAATCAGGTCGAGCAGGGTGGACTTGCCCGAGCCGCTGGCGCCCGATACGGCCGTGACCTCGCCCGGCCGCGCCGTCAGGTTGAACACATAGGGAGTGCCCTGGCCGGGATGAGCGAAATGCAGGTTCTCAACGCGCAGCATGGGCAAGCCTTTCAAGCAGTTTGGGGAGGCCCACAAAGGCGGCGATCGTGCCGATCAGCAGCAGCGCCGCGATGGCGGCGGCATCGTTGTTGCGATAGGCGCCCAGCGCGCGGAACATCATGAGCGGCAGGGTCTGGAAGTCCTGCGTGCCGAAGAGCGCGATAACGCCCAGATCTCCCAGCGAGAAGCAGAAGGCCAGCGCCAGCATGACGCCGATATCCTTGCCCAGCAGGGGATATTCGACCAGCGCGAACTGGCGCCAGCCGCCCAGGCCGAGCGAGCGGATCAGCTTGCCGCGCTGGCGGGCAATGGCATCCAGCGGCGGGCCGAGCGTCGCCATGGCGAAAGGCAATGCCAAGAGGCTATTGCCCAGGACGACCACGAAAGGCGCGGCCAGACCCGGCGCCACGCCCATGTTCCGGACCAAGAGGAAGAAACCGAGCGAGAGCACGACGGCGGGCACCGCGAGATAGGCAAAAGCCGGCGCGCCCAGGGCGGCCCGCAGGGCGGGGTGCGCCGTGGCGGCGCGGCCCAGGGCCAGCGCCAGGGCCAGCATGAGCGTGATCGCGGCCGAGGCGGCGCCGATGACGAGGCTGGAAAGGGCCGCGCGCCAGAAGGCCTCCTGCGCCAGCAGCGAGCCGATGACGCTGCCCAGGCCATCGGCCAGCACCGCGGCCAGCGGCAGCGCGAAGCCGACGATGGCCAGCCCCAGCACCAGCCATTGCAGGGCCCGGGCGCCGGCATGGTCCTGCCATCGTGGCGTGCGGGATGGACCCAGGCTCGCCGCAACGGGCGCGAGGACCGAGGCGGCGAGGATGACACCGGCGCAGACGGCGATCTGCGTCACCGCCAGCCGCACGGCTCCGATCAGGTCGAAATCCTGCCGGACCGCGGCATAGATGGCCACTTCCAGCGTCTGGTTGGCCGGGCCCCCGCCCAGCAGCAGCACAATGGGAAAGCTGGTGAAGGCCAAAAGGAAGATGATCGCGGCCAGGCCGGGCAGGCTGCCGCGCAGCGCCGGCCAGTCGATGATGGCGAAGCGCTGCCAGGCGGAGAGACCCAGCGATTGGCCGATCTTGAGGCGCGCCTCGGGGATGGCGTCGAGCCGGGCCAGCAGGATGCGCGCGGCAAAGGCGCCATCGAGGATGACATGGGCGATGAGGATGCCGGAAAGGCCAAAGGCGGGATTGCCGAGCGGAAACCCGAACAGGGCCTCGCTGGCCTGGTTGATCC
>CAMLOA010000187.1 GCA_946481445.1 uncultured Devosia sp.
GGCGTCAGATGGCGAGGTATTCGTGGCGCAGTTCAGTATTGTCGAGCACGTCCTTGGCCGAGCCGGCGAAGACGACTTCACCCGTATCGAGGATCACCGCGCGGTCGGCGAGCTTGAGCGCCGCGACGGCGTTCTGCTCGACGATGATGGTGGTGATGCCCAAGGGCTTGATGGAGTGCAGAATGCGCTCGATCTCGTGTACGATGACCGGCGCGAGGCCTTCGTAGGGTTCGTCGAGCAGCAGGAGCTTGAGGTCGCGGGCGAGGGCGCGGGCAATGGCAAGCATCTGCTGTTCGCCACCCGAGAGCGTCACGGCCTCCTGCTTGCGCCGCTCGGCCAGGCGCGGGAAGCTCTGGTAGATCTGATCCAGGCTCCAGCCATTGCCGGGCGCAACCTTGGCCAGGGTGATGTTCTCCTCCACCGTCAGACCCGGAATGATCCGGCGATCCTCGGGCACGAGCTGGATGCCGGCGCGCGCCGCCTGATAGCTCTTCATCTCATGAACGGGATTGCCGTCGAGCCAGATTTCACCCTGGCGCATCTGCGGGTCGTCGGTGCGGGCTATGGTGCGCAGCGTGGAGGTCTTGCCGGCGCCGTTGCGGCCCAGGAGGGCCAGGATCTCGCCCTTGCGGATATCGAGCGAGACGCCCTGAACGATGTAGCTCTCCCCATAATAGGCGTGCACATCGCGTACGGAGAAGAACGGGCGGGTGGTTTCGACCGATGCCGCCTGGCTGTTGCTGATGATCTGGGTTTCCATGGCGATGGCGCTCATCAGTGGGTTCCTCCGAGATAGGCTTCCTGCACCTTGGGATTGCCCCTGACCTGGTCGGGGGTGCCATCGGCAATGATACG
Organism: uncultured Devosia sp.; assembly: GCA_946481445.1. The sequence continues at coordinate 856 of CAMLOA010000187.1, forward strand.
GCCCTGTGCAAGCACGGAAATCTTGTCGGCCAGGGAGAACACGACATGCATGTCGTGTTCGATGATGACCTTGGTCATGCCGCGGCTCTTGATCTTCTTGAGCAGCTCGATGGTGGTGTTGGTGTCGTGCCGGGACATGCCGGCGGTGGGCTCATCGAGCAGCAGCAGGCGCGGATGCTGAATGAGGCACATGGCCAGTTCCATGCGGCGCTTGTCGCCGCGGCTCAGGCTGCCCGCCGTCATGTCGCGGCGGTTGATCATCCCCACATCCTCGAGCATGTGCTCGGCCTCCTGCCGGATGCCGGTCTCGCTGTCCAGCGAGCGGAGCATGTTGAGCCGGAAGGCACCGTCGCGCTTGGCGAGGGCGGGGATCATCACATTGTGCAGGACCGACAGGTCGGCGAAGATTTCGGGTGTCTGGAACACGCGGGCTATGCCGAGCTGGTTGATCTCATAGGGCTTGCGCCCGGTCAGGACCGCACCGTCGAACACCACCTGGCCGCTCGAGGGCGCCAGCTTGCCGATGATCACGTTGAGCAGCGTGGACTTGCCGGCGCCGTTGGGTCCGATGATGGCGTGGGTCTTGCCCTCTTCCACCTGGAGATCGATATCGGCCAGGGCGTGCAGCCCGCCGAACCGCTTGTGAACGTCCGCGACATGCAGGACGACGTTGTTGTTGCTCATGGTCATGCGTCCTATTCAGCGGGTTGCGGTTGGGCCTTGCCCGGCGTGCCGGGCGCGCGGCGGGAGCGGTCGAAGAGGTGGACGATGCGGCGCACGCCCTCCATGATGCCGCCCGGCAGGAAGACCACGATCAAGACGAAGACCAGCCCGAGCGTGAGGAACCAGCCCTCGCCGACGAATTTGGAGCTGACCACGACGAAGGCGTGATCCACCCCGTCGGGAAGGAAGTCCCAGAAGCGGGCCAGGATGACCTCGTTGATGGCAGAGAAGATGTTCTCGAAATACTTGATCAGCCAGGCGCCGATCACCGGCCCAACCAGGGTGCCGGCGCCACCAAGGATGGTCATCAGCACCACTTCGCCGGAGGCCGTCCACTGCATGCGCTCCGCACCCGCGAGCGGGTCGGTGATCGCCAGCAGAGCTCCGGCAAGGCCGGCATACATGCCCGAGATGACGAAGGCCGCCAGGGTATAGGGCTTGGTATTGAAGCCGGTATAGTTCATGCGGGTCTGGTTGGACTTGATGCCCTTGAGCATCATGCCGAAGGGCGACCCGGTGATCCGCTGGGCGATGAAGAAGGCCAGGATCAGGAAGCCGGCGCAAAAGTAGAAGCCGGCAAACCCACCCAGCGACTGGCCCAGCAGCGTCGGCACGGGCTGGCCGGAGAAGGTCTGCCCCGTCACCTGATCGAGATAGCGCGGGTCGTTCAGCGTCAGCTGCAAGCCGGTTTCGCCGTTGGTGATGGGCGTGAGCACGGAATAGGCCAGGTTGTAGCTCATCTGGGCGAAAGCCAGGGTGAGGATGGAGAAGTAGATGCCCGAGCGGCGCAGGCTGACAAAGCCGATGGCCAGAGCGAAGAGACCCGAAACGACGATGGCGAAGGCCATGGCGGGGAGGGCGTCCAGGCTGAGCAGCTTGAAGGACCATACCGCCGCATAGGACCCGACGCCGAAGAAGGCGGCATGCCCGAAGCTGAGGTATCCGGTGAGGCCGAACAGGATGTTGAAGCCTACGGCGAAGATGCCGAAGATCATGAAGCGCTGCAGCAGATCCGGATAGGCGGCGCCGAAAGGCTGCAGCCAGATGGGCATGGCCAGCACGGCGATGGTGAAGCCGAGAAACAGGAAGAGATCGTTGCGTGGCATGGCGAACATGTCAGGCCTCCATCACGCCGCGCCGGCCGAGCAGACCGCGGGGGCGAACCAGTAGAATGACGACGGCGACGAGGTAGATGACGATCTGGTCGATGCCGGGGATAATGGCCTTGACCTGCGTCATGGAGGCGAAGGACTGGAGGATGCCGAGGAGGAAGCCAGCCGCGACGGCTCCGGGCAGCGAGCCCATGCCGCCCACCACGACCACCACGAAGCTGAGGACGAGGAAGTCCATGCCGATATGGTAGTTGGGCGGCAGGATCGGCGTGTACATCACACCCGCCATGCCCGCCACGACGGCGGCCAGCCCGAACATGATGGTGAAGCGCCGGTCGATGTTGATGCCGAGCAGGCCAACGGTTTCGCGATCGGCCATGCCGGCCCGGACGACCATGCCGAAGGTCGTGAACTGGAGGAAGGCGAAGACGCCGCCGATGATGACTGCCGCGAACAGGAAATAGACCAGGCGCCAGATGGGGTAGGTGATGACATTGGCCTGCATGCCCAGCCAGGCGCCGATATCGGCTGCACCGCGAAGGTCCTCAGGCATGGGCTGGGGAATGGGATTGGGGCCGAAGAAGGCCTTGATGACTTCCTGCGCCACGATGGCCAGGCCGAAAGTCACAAGGATCTGTTCGGCGTGGGGGCGCTTGTAGAAGTGCTTGATGATGCCCCGTTCCAGCGCGATGCCGACCAGCAGCATGATCGGAATGGTGATGATGATCGAGACGGGCACGGAATAGTTCACCAGCACGGCACCGAAGTCGCCGAACCAGGCCTGGACCAGGGGCTCGCGAATTTCGAGCGGCTGGCCCCAGGGGGAGAGCTGCGTGGGGTCGACGGTGACCGTTTCAAGCGTCAGCAGCTGCCGGAAGAGCACGGCACAGAATGCGCCGAGCATGAACAGCGCGCCATGGGCAAAGTTGACGACGCCCAGCGTACCGAACACGAGGGTAAGGCCCAGCGCGATGAGCGCGTAGGCGGCGCCCTTGTCGAGGCCGTTGAGGAATTGAAGGAAGATGACTTCGAACATGGGGGGCTCCGATCTCTACCTTTCCCGCGGGAAAGGGCCTGCACGCAGCGTCGGGCGAGTGAGCAATGCCCACTCACCCTGACCTGAGGGGCCGGCCTCTCCCCAAGCGGGGAGAGGTGACGTTGCGACGCGTTTCAGCGCTTCAGGCCAACGATTACGCGCAGAGCGGAACCGGCTCTGCCGGCCCAAGCTCGCCGCCGAAGATCGACGGATCGTAGGCGACAGCGTCACGCGGGATTTCCTGCACGACGTTGAGCACGTCGTACTCGCTGGTCGGGTTCTCGTTACCTTGCACGACGAGCACGCTCTTGATGCACTGGTGGTCTTCGGCGCGATACAGCGTGGGACCATTGCCCATGCCATCGAACTCGTGACCTTCCAGGGCCTTGATGACTTCGGGCGGATAGAAGGTGCCGGCCCGTTCCACGGCATCCGCATAGAGCAGGGCCTGGACATAAGCCGTGTGCGCGGCCTGCGACGGCGGGGAGCCATAGGCAGCGCCGAACGACTTGGTGAAGGCGATCGTACCCGGATCCTGCAGGTTCCAGTGCCAGTTGGAGGTGCCGAAGATGCCCTTGACGTTCTCGCCGGCGCCCTTGGCCATCAGTTCCGAGATCAGCGGCGTGACGATCTGGAAATCCTTGCCGTTGGCCTGGCGATCCCTCATGCCGAACTGGATGGCCTGGGTCAGCGAGTTGACCATGTCGAGGCCATAGTGGTTGAGGATCAGGACGTCGGCGCCCGAATTCAGGATGGGCGTGAGATACTGGGAATAGTCGGTGGAGCCCAGCGGGGTGCGAACGGCCGCCACGGTTTCCCAGCCGAGAGCCTCGGTGGCATTCTTGATCGATTCTTCCTGGGTCCAGCCCCAGGTGTAGTCGGCCGTCAGGTGATAGGCGCGGCGATCATTGCCATAGGACTGGCCAAGGACCGGGGCCAGGCCAATGCCGGACTGGTAGGCGTTGAAGAAGTGGCGGAAGCCGTAGCGGCGCTTGTCCTTGCCGGTGGTGTCGTTGGAATGGGTCAGGCCCGCCATGAAGATGACGCCCATTTCCTGGCAGAGACCCTGCACGGCAATCGCTTCGCCCGAGGACGAGCCGCCAGTGATCATGATGGCGCCGTCGCGTTCGATCATGCGGGTCGCGCCAGCGCGCGCCACGTCCGACTTGGTCTGGCTGTCGGACGACACGAAGGTCACCTTCTTGCCCAGGATGCCGTTGCCCTTGAGCGCGGTGGGAGCGAGCACGCTGATGAGGCCGCCGTCGCCTTCGCCATTGAGATGGGCGATGGCCAGTTCATAAGCCTTCTGTTCGTCGGCACCCTCTTCTGCATAGGCGCCGGTGAGCGGCAGGTTGAGGCCGATCGTCACCGTGTCGCCGGTGGGGTTGTTGCAGAATTCCTGCGCCCAGGCGCCCTTGGTGAACATCAGGGGCGCAACG
>CAMLOA010000188.1 GCA_946481445.1 uncultured Devosia sp.
GGTGGTCCAGTAGGGCGACCCATTGGGGCAGAGCATGATCTCGGCGCCCTCGCGCGCCAGGTGCTCGCAGACCCAGGGATGCCAGACATCCTCGCAGATCGGGATGCCGACCGGCACGCCCTTGATGGTCACCGGGAATGGCAGCGGACCGGGGATGAAATAGCGCTTCTCGTAGAAGACGTCGGTATTGGGCAGCTCGCGCTTGTAGCGCGTCGCGGTGATTTCGCCCTTCTCGGCAACCAGGACGGCATTGTGCAGGCCGCCATTGTCGAGCCAGACCGTGGGCAGGATCAGCGCGACATTGGTACCGGCAGTCTCGGCGGCCAACTGGCGGGCCGCGAGCATGGCATCGGCGACGAATTTGGGCTTGAACAGCAGATCATCGGGGAAGTAGCCGGTGAGAAACAGCTCCGACAGCATGAGGATGTCCGCCTTGGCCGCAACGGCATCGGCAAGGGCCTGGCGGGCAAGGGCAAGATTGCCGACCAAGTCGCCAACCTTGGGATTGAGCTGGGCGAGCGCAATGCGGAGGCGGTCTGTCACGGGATATGCCTAACTGGATGGTGGGCAGGCGGAATGCTGCGCCTGCCATACCGCCCTGCCCTGCCCGACGGCAAGGGGGCGCCATGCCGATGTTGGCAATCAGGCGGACTAGAAGCGCCCTGTCAGCTCGAACAAGGCGCCATAACGGAACAGGTTGGCGAAGTCGCTGGCCTGGATGAAGCTCTGTTCCGTGACGACGGGGTCGGTTGCCGGATCGCCATCGTGATCAGTGACCACATAACCATCGAATGTCGCATCGAGGGCACCCTCGAGATACCAGGCCCGGCCGCCGAAGCGCACGGTGAGGTTCTCGGTTGGATGGAAGCCGAGCATGGCCTCTCCCATGGCCCCGTAGCCGCGGCCGGTGAGCGAGGTCGAACTGCCCTTGTAGAGCACCGAGCCGGGGCCGACCGGGACACCATCGAGTTCGTGGGGACCAAGGGTTCCCGTCACAAATGCGTAGGGAACGGCGGCCGCCTCGAGCTGAAGGTCGAACATGTCGCCCAGTTCGGCGGTGCCGCGCAGGCCCAGTCGCAGGGCATGGATGTCGAGATTGTCGATGGCGCTGTCGTAGCCGGTGGGGATGCCATCGGTACCGACACCGGTCACAAAGTTGCCGCGCCCGATGTCGGGGGCATCCTTCCAGTACTGATAGCCAACCAGGGCGCCGGCCGCGAAGCCATCGTCCATGTCGCCAAAGGGCAGGTAGCCGAAATCGGCGCCGGCAAAGCCGATATTGCTCTTGTCGCCGATTGCCGTGGTGCCCGAAGGCGTAAGAGAATAGTTGCCGGTGGTGGCGATGCCCATGCCGACCATGCCCTTCATATAGGTCTGGGTGGCGACGTCATCGATACGGGCGTGGAATTCGACGCTCTGGGTCTGGTCCTGAACCGCCAGCACGGTCGAACCGAAGCCGGCATTCTGGCGGCCCCAGGAATACCAGTAGCGCAGGCCCAGCTCGAAACGGAGTGAATCCTCGGTCGTTTCCCAATCGGGCTCGTAGGCCGGACGCATCTGGTAGTCGGCCGCCCAGGACGGCATGACCAGAACGGCTATCGAGGCCACCCCCAGCACGAACCTGTTCATCACACCCTCCAAACACTCGACCTGCCATGGACTTGGCATCGATTTATGAGGCATTAGGGTTAATGTTCCGCTAAACAGGCCACCTCCGGAATTTGGCAGTTTGGTAACAGGATAGGCAGCATGCTGCGACGGGAAACAGAATTGTGAGGCGCGTACCGCAACCGGGCGGGCGGCTCGCGAGTTGCCCAAATGCCAGAAGGCTAATCTGACGACGAGTTGAGTTATGTCCTGCAAGATATTGGTTGTTGAAGACGAGATTTTCGTCGCGACGGAAATCGAGCACGTGATCGAAGAGATGGGCCACCAGCCCGTCGGTATCGCCTCGGACCAACGCGGCGCGCTCGCCCTGGCGTCGCGGGCCGATGTCGCCATGATCGACCTCAATCTGCAGGACGGACCCACCGGCCTTGCCGTCGGGCGCATCCTGGCGCAGACCCATGGCGTGACCGTGGTGTTCATGACGGCCAATCCGTCGCAACTGGGCGACGGCGTGCCGGGCACTGTCGGCGTCCTCCCCAAGCCGGTAACCGACCAGGACCTGCGGGATGCGATTGCCTATGCCGTGGCACGACACCGTGCGGCGGAAGCGACCCCGCCGCATCGGCTGCAGCTTTTCAATTGGGGTGAGGTCAAGCCGGCCTGACCTTACGACGAGGCCTGCAGACGTGCCGACCGGCGCAGCGACGCGGTGGGCAGGTCTATCTCCACGCGCAACCCATCGGCTTCCCAGACCCTTTCCACCTTGCCGCGCAACTGACCCTCGACACTAAGGCCAATGAGACGGCTGCCGAAGCCGGTCGGGCTGCCAGCCTCTCCTATTCCTGGACCACCCAGTTCCTTCCAGGACAGATGATAGGTCTCGGGCCCGGCATGCCCCGAGATCACCACCCGGCCACCCTGGGCCGAGAGAGCCCCGTATTTCGCCGAGTTCGTCCCCAGTTCGTGGAACAGCAGGGCGAGCGGGGTGGCTGCGCCATCGTCGATCTCCGCGTCATCGCCCAGAAACTCGATGCGGCTGCTGTCCTGGTTGCGATAGGGCTGCATGAGGCGCCCGACCAGGGCCCGGAGGGACGCCTGGCTTTCCGATGGCCGTGACAGGTGGCTGTGGGGACGGACGAAATCATGGGCCTCCCCCAGGGCATGGATGCGCTGGCGCAGATCATCGGCAAAGGGCTTGATGTCCGGCCGGCTGCGCGCCGAAAGTCCGATAATGCCGGTGAGGACGGCAAAGATGTTCTTGATGCGGTGGCTCAGTTCCTGCGCGACCAGTTCGCGCTCCTCGGCAACGAGCTTGGTTTCGTGGATGTCGGTGCAGGTGCCGAACCAGCGGACGATCTGCCCGGATGGGTCGCGTATGGGTAGCGCCCGCCCCAGCGTCCAGCGATACTCGCCGGAATGGTGGCGCAGGCGGTATTCGATCTGGTAGGGCTCGCCGGACTCCAGCGAATGCCGCCAGACCGCCCAGGCGCGTTCCTGGTCGTCGGGGTGGAACATGCCGTTCCAGCCCTCGCCATCGGTCGAACCGGCCGGGACGCCGGTATATTCGTACCAGCGGGCATTGTAATAGTCGTGGAAACCGTCGGCCTGGGTGGACCACACCATCTGCGGCATGGTGTCGGCCAGGGTGCGGAACCGCAACTCGCTCTCGGCAAGCGCTTCGGTGATGCGGTGATGTTCGGTGACATCGACGACGATGCCCGGGAAGCGGGCCGGCTTGCCATCCGCATCGAGCCGCGGCCGGCCTGACGCGACAATCCAGCGCTCAACGCCATCGGCGCCGCGCACGCGATATTCGGAATGATAGTCCTTCCCTTCGCTCAGCGACTCCTCGATCTCGCGGGACACGCGATCCGCGTCGTCAGGATGCACGCCGGCGAGGAACTCGGCGACGGGCAGGCCCAGGCCCGCGCGGAGCGGATCGACGCCATAGAGACGGGCAAAGCGGTCGTCCGCGGTAACGAGATCGGCCGCCACATCCCAATCCCAGGTCGCCACCAGGTTGGACCCGCTCAAGGCCAGCGACAGGCGCTCCTCGCTGCGTGCCAGGGCCTTCTGGACCAGAATGCGGTCCGTGGTCTCGCGGACGATGCAGAGCAGCCCCAGCGGCAAGCCGTCGTCATTGAGCAGGGGCGAGTAATGCAGGTCCATCCAGCCAGACTCGAGCTGGCCATGGCGGTTGAGGACCAGTTCCTGATCCCGCAAAGTCCAGGACTCTCCGGCCATCCCGCGGTCGAGATTTCCGGCATTGAACTCGGCGATCTCTGGCCACGCCTCCAGGGCCGGCATGCCGAAGATTTCGGGATGCCGCGTACCGGCAAACTCGGCATAGGCATTGTTGTAGACCAGGATACCCTGCGGCCCGACCATCATGACCATGGGCGTGGAGGCCAGCATGATGACGCGCACCGCACCCTTGAGGCTTTCGGGCCATTCCGGGATCGGCCCCAGCGGATTGGCGGCCCAGTCGAATTCGTTGATCAGCTTGAGGGTAGGATCGCGCTCCAGCTTCTCACGGAGCTCGGGCGCGGCGGCAGGAAAGAGGGATTTGGGCATGCAGTGCTTTCAATTATTCAACTGGCCCCGGGCATAAAATGAACAGGCCGCGCGTTGACTGGCAACGCACGGCCCGCTGTTCGGTTCAGTGCCCGGGAAAAGAAATTACTCGCCGGCTGCCATACGCTGGCGCGGTGGCTTCTGGGCATGCACTTCCTCGGCGACGAGGAAGGCCAGTTCCAGGGCCTGGCTGGCATTGAGGCGCGGGTCGCAATAGGTGTGATAGCGGTCCGACAGGGATGCCTCGGTAACGGCGGAAACGCCACCCACGCACTCGGTCACGTCATCGCCGGTCATCTCGATATGCACGCCGCCTGCATAGGTGCCCAGCTCGCGGTGAACCTCGAAGAAGGACTTCACTTCGCTGAGGACGCGATCGAAGGGGCGGGTCTTGTAGCCTGTCGAGGCCTTGATGGTATTGCCGTGCATGGGGTCGGAGCACCAGACCACCGTGCGGCCAGCCTTCTGCACCGTTTCGATATGGCGAGGCAGATGATCCTGAACCTTGTCCGATCCATAGCGGCTGATGAGGGTGATGCGGCCGGCTTCGTCGGTGGGGTTGAGCCGGTCGAGCAGGCGCAGGAGGTCATCATTGGTCAGCGAGGGACCGCACTTGATGCCGATCGGATTCTTGATGCCGGCGAAGTATTCGACATGGGCGGCGTCGGGCTGGCGCGTGCGATCGCCGATCCACAGCATGTGGCCGGAGGTGGCATACCAGTCATTGGTGATGGAGTCGCGACGAGTCAGGGCTTCCTCGTAGCCGAGCAGCAGGGCTTCGTGGCTGGTGAAGAAGCTGGTCTGGCGCAGCGCGGGGGTATTGTCGGGATTGAGCCCCAGCGCCGCCATGAAGGTGATTGCATCATCGATCTTGCGGGCGACTTCCTCGTAGCGCGGATACCAGTTGGAGCCCTTCATGAAGCCCACGGTCCATT
>CAMLOA010000189.1 GCA_946481445.1 uncultured Devosia sp.
GCGCCCGCCGATACTTCCTCCGCCTCCGCTTCCCGGTTGTGTTTGGCCCATTCTGCCCGCATAAGACAGCGCAATCCTTTCTGGCCGTTGGCGACATGGCGGACATTCTCAAACCAGATCTGTGCATCATCGGTGGCGGCGCGACCGGCGTGTCGCTGGCGCTGATGGCGCGCGAGCGCGGCGCAAGCGTGGTGCTGGTGGACCGCGGCGCCGAACCCGGCGACGGCAACCAGCAGCAGTTGCACCGCCTGGCCTTCCTCGCCAGCGCCGCACGTGCCCAGGCCGTCCGCGATGCCGGCCGGCTGGGTCTGGACGTCGAGCCTCCCCGGCCCAGTTTCCGCGTCATCGCCGAACATGCCGCCGCCGTGGCGGACGCCGCCATGCCGCGCGATGCCCATGAGCGGCTGACTGCCCTCGGCATCACCGTGCTCTCTGGCACCCCCGGCTTCACCGACCGCCAGACCATGCGGTTGGGCGACACCGACATCCGGGCCGGGCATTTCGTCCTCGCCACCGGGAGCCGGCCTGCCATCCCCGCTTTGCCCGGCCTCGACCAGGTGCCGTACTTCACCCCGGATTCGATCCTGGACAATATGCGCAAGCTCACGCACCTGCTGGTCATCGGCGGCGATGCCACGGCGCTGGAGCTGGCGCAGGCCTATCTGCGGCTGGGCTCGGCCGTCTCGCTGGTGCCGCAGGGCGAGGTCCTGCCCGGCTTCGACCGGGAGGCAGTGGCCGTGCTGCTGCGAGCGCTGGCCGAGGAGGGCCTTGCCGTGCAGGACGGCGCCGCGGTCACCGCGATCCTGCCGCGCAGCCAGGGTACGGGGGCAACGATCCGCCATGCCGATGGCAGCGAAGACCAGCTGGACGTCTCCCATGTCCTGGTCGCCACCGGCCGTGCCGGCGACCTGCCGGCCGGCCTCCTCGACAAGGCCAGGCTCAAGACCGATCCGGCCGACCCGGAACGCGTGCTGGTGAGCCCCGGCGGCCAGACCAGCAGCGGGCGCATCAGTGCCGTTGGTGGCGCCGCGGGCATCGACGACCCAGCTTTGGCGGCGCGACAGGCCCGCATCGTGCTCGACCGCATCCTGGGCAGTGGCGGCGGTGGCAAGCTCGATCCGCTGCGCGTCGTGCGCCCTGTGATGACCGAGCCGCCCCTGGCCCAGATCGGCAGGGTGGAGCCGGCCGCCGCCGCCCGGACCGGCCAGACCGTGCTGCGGGCCAATGCCGGCGAACATGAACCGGCCCGGGCCCGCGCATCCGCCCTGCCTGGAAGCCTCAAGCTCCTCGTCTCGGGCAAGGGCATGGTGCTGGGCGGTGCCATGGTGGGGCACGGAGCGCTCGAGACCATGTCGCTGCTGGCCCTGGCCATGGACCGCGGCCTGCCGCTGGGCCAGTTGAGCGGGCTCCTGCTGCCCGATGCTTCCCCGGCAGCGCCTCTGGTGGACCTGGCCCGGCAGGCGGCCGGCAGCAAGGCGCCGACTCCCCTCGCCCGCAGGCTGGCTGCCCTGCGCCGCCTGCTTCCCTGACCTGGGGACCGGGGCTTCCGAGGCGCCGCACAATGCCTATAATGGCTTGAAATGACAGCGCAACGCAGTGTCCCGCCCAGCCGGTTCTCCGGCCTCTCCAACAAGCTCATCGCTACCATCATTGCGGTGATCCTGCTGGTCGAGGTGGTGATCTACCTGCCCTCGGTGGCCAATTTCCGCTCCAACTGGCTAGACGATCGCCTGCGCGTCGGCGTCGTGGCCGCCCGCGTGCTCGATGCCGTGCCCGACGTCATGGCGCTGCCACGCAACCTGACCGACCGCCTGCTGACTTCGGCGGGTGCCATTGCCATCGTCTACCGGCGCGAGGGGCAGAGCCAGCTCATCGAACTGGCCAACCCGGTCACGCCCGACAGGGTCGTGACCGCAGACATGCGCCAGCGCGACATCATGACCCTGATGGCCGGCGCGCTCGACACGCTGCTGGCCGGGCCAGGCCGCACCCTGCGCATTGTGGGTGAAGGCGACCTCGATGAGAGCCTGGTCGAAATCCTCATGCCCGAGCGCCCGCTGCGGCAGGACATGCTCGACTATTCCCGCCAGATCCTGGCGGTGTCGCTGGCGATTGCCGCCATTACGGCGCTGGCGCTCTACCTGCTGGTCAGTTCCCTGTTCATCCATCCCATCCGGCGGATCACGCAGAACATGCTGGCCTTCCGGCAGGCGCCCGAGAACGGGAGCCTGATCATCGATCCTTCCACCCGCCGCGACGAGATCGGCATTGCCGAGCGCGAACTGGCGGCCATGGAAACCGACATCTTCACCCTGCTGCGCCAGCGCCGGCACCTGGCCGATCTGGGCCTGGCGGTGGCCAAGATCAACCATGACCTGCGCAACACCCTGACCTCGGCGCAACTGCTGTCCGACCAGGTGGCGACGCTGGACGATCCCAAGGTGCAGCGCCTGGCGCCACGGCTGGTCACCACCCTGGACCGCGCCATCGGCTTTGCCCAGCAGGTGCTCGACTATGGCCGGGAAACCGCGGCCCCGCCCAGCCTGGCGCCGGTCAACATGCGTGCCCTAGTCGATGATGCCGCCTTCGATGCGCGGTTGGCGGGCCATCCCGGGATTGCCTTCACCAATGCCGTTCCCGACACACTGGTCCTGTCGGTCGATTCCGGCCAGGTCACGCGTCTTCTCGTCAACCTGCTCAAGAATGCCCGCGAGGCGCTCGAACTGTCCGGGACAGGCACGAGCGCACCCGAGGTCGCCGTCACCACGGCCGAAACCGACCAGACCGTGACCCTGTCGGTCGCCGACAACGGTCCCGGCCTGCCGCCCCGCGCGCGGGAAAATCTCTTCGTCGCCTTCGAAGGCTCGGCCCGGGCCGGTGGAACCGGGCTCGGCCTGGCCATAGCCCGCGAGATCGCCGAGGCCCATGGCGGCACGCTGACCCTGGCCGAACAACCTGTCGGCACGCGCTTCGACATCGCCTTTCCCGCGCGGCTGCGCGCGCCCGCCTGAGCGGACGGCGCGACCGCCAAAAATCTGTCATCGCGCGCTTGCCAAGGCCGGAGCACCCATGTATGGGTTGCGCCGCTTCAGGCCGAAGAGCGATCCGCCTCACCTGAAACCGCCGTTCCAAAACGGCCTGCGCGCCCGTAGCTCAGCTGGATAGAGCACCAGACTACGAATCTGGGGGTCAGGAGTTCGAATCTCTTCGGGCGCGCCATCATTCCTGGAGAACTTGCAGCGGCCGCGTGCCGGGGCCACGCCGCAGCGCCATGCCACCACCTTTGGCCTGCCAGGACCGTCATTCGAGGGCGGCGAAGCGTTCCACCAGGGGCGTGGCGCCGGAGACGATCAGCAGGTCGCCGGGCTGGATCACCGTTTCCGGCCTGGCATAGGTGAAGTCGGTCCGCGGCCGTTTCACGCCCACGACGGTGACCCCGTATTTGCTGCGCAGGGCGGATTCGGCCAGCGTCTTGTTGTAGCTCTCCCTGGGGGCGCGCGTCTTGACGATGGCGAAGCCGTCATCGAATTCGATGAAGTCGATCATCTGCCCGGTGACCAAATGCGCGACGCGCTCGCCCATGGCTGCTTCGGGATAGATGACGTGATGCGCGCCGGTCCGCTCGAGCAGGCGCCCGTGCTTGGAGCTCAGCGCCTTGGCCCAGATATCGGGCACCTTGAGCTCGCTGAGGGCCAGTACCGTCATCAGGCTCGCTTCGATATCGGTGCCGATGCCGACCACGGCCTTCTCGAAATCGGCAACGCCAAGCCGCCTGAGCGTATCGGAATTGGTGGTGTCTGCCTGGACCACATGGGTCAGCCGGTTGGCCCAGGACTGGACAATGGCCGCGTCCTCGTCGATGGCCAGCACTTCGTGGCCGAGACGGACCAGGGAATCGGCCACCGCGCCGCCGAAGCGGCCAAGGCCGATGACAAGCACGCTGCCGGGCGTTGCTGTAGCAGGTTTTCTAGCCAACGATGGGGCGCTCCTCGGGATATCGGTAAGGCCGCTGGAATTGCTTGAGGGCCAGTCCGGTCGCCACGGTGATAGTGCCGACACGGCCCACGAACATCAGGACAACCAGGGTTAGCTCGGCCGAGGGCGGCAGGCTGGCGGTTATGCCGGTCGACAGGCCCACTGTAGCGAAGGCGGAGATGGTTTCAAACAGCACCTGCTCGAAGGCAAAGGCGGTGACCGAGAGCAGGTGCAGGGTGGCCAGGGCAATGGCCGTGGCCGCCAGCACCACCAGGGTCAGGGCCTGGCGCAGCACCTCGGTCGAGAACCGCCGATGAAACGCTGTCGTATCGGTCTCGCCCCGGATTTCCGCCCATACCGCCAGGGCCAGGACGAACATGGTCGAAACCTTGATGCCGCCCGCCGTGCCGGCGCTGCCGCCGCCGACAAACATCAGCATGTCGGTCACCAGCAGGGATTCGGGCCGCAGCGCGCCGATATCGATGGAGTTGAAACCGGCGGTGCGCGTCATGACCGAATGGAACAGCGCGTCGAGAAACCGGTCCGGCAGCGACTGGAGGGTCAGGGCCCCGCCGGCGGCAAACTCATAGGCAAAGACAGTCACCGTGCCGAACACAAGCAGGGCGCAGGTGCCCAAGAGCGTGATCTTGGTATGCACGGACCATTTCGAGGGCTGCCAGAGACGGCGCCTGAGATCGGCGAGAACCGGAAAGCCGATGCCGCCGACAATCACCGCCAGCATGATGGGACTGAGGAAGAGCCAGTCGCTGGAAAATCCCATCAGGCTGTCCGAATAGGTCGAAAAGCCCGCATTGTTGAAGGCCGAAACGGAGTGGAAAAGACCGTTCCAGATCGCCACCGGCAGGGGTTCGCCATAGTGCCAGTATAGGCGCAGGGACAGCAGCCCCCAGATGAGCAGCTCTGCCAGCAAGGTGGCCACAAGGATGAAGCGGAGCACGCTCGTAACGTCCCCCAGATGCAGGGTGCGCGTTTCGGCCTGCGCGATCATGCGGGTGCGCAGGCCCAGCCGGCGGCTGATGAGCACTCCGAGCAGCGTGCTGCCGGTCATGATGCCGAAACCGCCGACCTGGATCAGGGCCAGGATCACGGCCTGGCCGA
>CAMLOA010000190.1 GCA_946481445.1 uncultured Devosia sp.
TGTGGTCTTCGCCCTCGACCGTCCCGACATCCGCCCCGGCTTCATCGAGGAATTGAGAAAGCTCGACCTCTTCGAAACGCTCGATATTGCCGCGCAATAGCCAAACGAGCGGACTTCCTCTTCGATTAGCCGCCCCCACGGGGATTCGACCGGGTGACGGCCCGGGCATCAAACTTGGTCCAAGGTGCATTGGCACGGCGCCGCACCAGCCGACACGGGCCATGCGGGGCCGGTCGGCCCCGCATCCCAGCTCAGGAAATATCCTTCGGACCGGCCGAATGGTCGTGTCGGCGGGCAAGGGGAAATCGAACGACGTCCGCTTCGGGCACGATCTCCCCCACCCGGGCGCCGCGACAGGCCTGATCGTGAACGGACCTGGCAATGGCGATGAGGGACCGATGCACCGCTTCGGCGAAGGCCTGCTCGCCAAATTCGTCGCGAACCCGCAGCAGGCAGACGAGCACGCGCAGGAGAAGCTGGTCGCTCATGACTGGTTCTCCTCCTTCCGGTTCCCGTCGACCTTCGAAGCTTCGACCGAGGCCATCAGTTCGAGGAAGCGGGCACTGCCCAACTGCCTTTCGGCCAGCAGCGCCTCGGCCACCAGGCGGATGTGCTGGCGATGGGCGAGCACCATATCGAGGGCGTAGCGATAGAGCCGGTGCAGATGGGCCTCGACAGCCGACGCAATGGCCGGGTGACGGGCCAGCACGCCGGGTACGGCATCGGCGTCGCCGCGATAGAGAAGGCTACCGGCGAAGCCTTCGCTGATATGCAGCATGCCCACAAGCCGCGTGGAGCGCGCCAGATCGCTGCTGGTATCGCCACCTGAACCGATCCCCGCTTCGCCGAAAAAGGCTTCTTCTGCGGCACGCCCGGCCAGGAGTTGCACCACGAGATTCTCGACCGCTCCGCGCGTCGGGAGCGACCCGTCCAGAGCCAATACCGTGCTGCCGCCGCTATGGCCGCGGCGAACGATGCTGATTGCCTCGACCTCCCCCAGCCCCAGAACATGGGCGATGACGGCATGGGACGCCTCGTGGATCGCCGTGCTCTCGAGGGTTTCGCGCGAGCGGGCATCCTGCGGCGCGATCGCCGCGAGCAGATCGCTCATGACCATGGGCCGCCCGGCGGTGCGCGCGGCCCGCCGGGCAGCCTTGACCCACTGCACCACCATGGCCCCGGTTGCTCCTGCGGCCATTCCTGCGGCCAGCGTCAGATCCGTTTCGACAAGATCGGGGCCCAGATGCTGGCGCAGGATGCCTCGCATCGCCTCGGCGTCGGGCGGGCCGATATGGACGATACGATTGAGCCGGCCGGGTCGGATCAGGGCCTCATCCAGCCTCTCGGGATGATTGGTGGCCGCAATGATGACCAGCCTGTCGACGCTGTCGGAGGCCGCGCCATCGAGCTTGGTCAGGAGGTGGGTGATGACCGGGAGCCACCAATCGGCACCGCGGGGCGAGATCGTGGCGCGATTGGGCACTGCATCGATCTCGTCGAGAAAGACCACCGCCGGCGCCATGGCCTTTGCCTGCTCGAAGAGCGCGTCGATCTGCTTGATGACGCTATCGAGATACCCGGGCGAATTGGCGAACCATTGCGCCACCGACGTGGCGACCAATGGCAGTCCGGCGCTGCGGGCGAGACTGCGCACAAAGCTGGTCTTGCCCAAACCGGGGGGCGAGGCGAGGACCACAGCCGCATCGATGTCGCGGAAGGCGATCTCGCCGCGGCGCCAGGCATCGAGGTCGTCGATGAGATCGAGCGCCCAGGTCTTGGCCGCACCGTAACCATGCAGGTCGCGCACATGCGGCACATCCTGCGTCAGCGGGTCTGCCCGGCTACGGTCGGCAATGGCCTTGAGCAGCCGGGCGACGGAGCGACTGGCACTCTGCTTGGGCCGCAGGCACGCGCAGATCTCATCAAAGCCAAGGGTGATCGGCAGGCCCTCGGCCAAGCCCCTCGGGCTGCGACCGGTCATTGCCCTGATGACAGCCGCGATGATCCGGCCGGTCGGCGGGGGCAGGACGATGTTCATGTCTGCGCCGGTCCGCATTGAGGCCGGCAGCAGCCGTACTGGGTCCTGGGAGATGCCGAGCACGCGCCCACCGGCCGACAGGGCATGGATCGTCTGCTGGGAGGTCGTGTCGTCGGCCAATTGACTGGCGCGCAGCGGCACGGTCCGCATATGGAGGAAGTCCCAGTTCCAGTCCTTGAGCAGCGCCAGTACGGGTGCGGCCCAATCGGCCGCCGGGACCTGGATCACTGCGCAGAACTGCTTGTCCTCGTGAAGGCGCTTGATCCCCTCCATGCCCACGATGCTTTCGAGCAGCGCCCGGGGCAGCAGGTATTGCGCGGACTTGTCCTTGCGGGCGTTGGACAGACGCCCCTCGATGATGAGTTCGGTTTCATCGAGTTCTTCGAGCCAGTCATTGTTGGCCATGATTTCTTCTTCCGCCGGCCGGCGTGCTTCTGGGCGCGCTCGTGCAGCCGGTCCTCAATGCCCATCCGGGCGCGATTTCGGGAAAGGTCGGGGCGTTCAGACGCCGTGTTTGCCCGATATCGATATGAGCAGAAGAGCAGCAAAGAAGGACGGGCGGGCCACTGGGCCACCCAGGCGGAATTCGGCAATGTCGGTCTCGATCGACATGATCTGCCCCTTCTTCATGCCGAAACAAATAGAGAACAAGTTGATCCTCGTCAAGCTCGCATTTTGACCGATAGCGCCAGCCGCCCCCCCTTGCGCCAACCGCGACCCGGCCGATTGTGCACTCCCCTCCGGCTCGGACGGTGCCGCCGTTTCGGTAACGATCTCACCGCGAGCGGCACGGCGACGGGACCGCCCCCGAACCCGAGCGACCGCGCCTGCGCGCACATCAACGCCATGCCATCGACGGTGTAGTATCCGACTTCGTCTTACACCCCGTCAGCCGGCATGGCTCATGAGCGCCCTGCCCCAAGCCCTTGCCTCCATTGGGGTTCTGGCGCCCGACCGGCCCAGTCGTCAAAGAGCGTCGCGGGCGTGGTGAGCAATGCCCACCCGCCCCTGCCATCGAGCGGAACAATGGTTCTCAAGGGCATATCCCGGTCTTGCCGAGTGGGTCGCAGGGCCGCCGCAGCTTTCCCGCGCGCCTCACTCTTGCCACTCCAGACCGCGGGCGGTTCAGGCAGGTTGAGAGCGGCCGCGGCACGGGCCGCCGCGTCGGGGAAGAAGAGGATGACCACCGGGACCAGGGTTCCCGCTGCCACGGCCCGCAGCCACAGGAGCCGCGCCTCGCGCCGATACTGCTCCTCGCGGTCGCGCGCCGGAACTTCGATGACACCCACGAGCGGCAAGGCCTCGTCCTCGCCGGTCCAGACAGGAAAGCGTGTCCGCCCATAATGGTGGCGCTTCGCATCCGGCGGGATCGCACCGAGCCGGCTCAGCCCGATCGCCGCGGCATAGTCGGGCAGCGCACCACCCCAGTCGAGATCGAGCAGCCGCAGGTCGGGCGCTCCGAACGCTTCGAGGGCGCTGGAGAGAGCACCGGCCGGCATCGACCAAAGGGCCTCGGGGCGCTGTCGGGGTGGGATGGCATGGCTCTTCTCGATCAAAGCGGCAAAGCCTTCCGCCCCGGCCTGCCCCGGACGGGCCGCGCGTTCCGCCGCCAGCACCTGACGCAGGGACGGCTTTTCCGAGCCCTCAAGGAAGCGCCGGAGACCCGCCAGATCGTAACCGGACCAGCGCCCGAGCGCCGCCATGGCCGCCGCGCTCTGCCCTACGAGCCGCGGTCCGAGATCGGGCGCCTGCGCCATGAGCGCCTCATAGGCCTTGAGGGCATCGAGGTAATTGTCGAGCGTGCCCCGCGACAGCCCCAGATCCTTGGCCACCATGGCAAGGCGCGCCGATTTGCGCCCATGCTCGACCGGCCCCGCCAGCACCGCTCGGGCCTGCCGCGCCTTTTCCGGCCATTCCGGCTTGTCGATCGTGTTCCTCATCCCCTCTTCAATATGGGTGGGATACCTCCCCCGGCAAGGGGCACTTGCACCGCTGGCGCGAATCGATATCATGAAGTGGACTTTCCACTTCAACAGGTTTCGTGTCATGTCCCAGTTCGATCACCAGCAGGCCGTTGCGCGTCTTGAGGCCTGGGCCGCCGAGCGCGCCCGCCAGGGCAAGCGCGCACCCGCCTCGCCGCAACGGCCCGATCTTTTGTCCTTGCACACGGTGGAGGCCGAGACCGGCATATCAAGGCTTCGCTTCAACCGGCCGCATCAGCGTCTGCGCCAGCTCCTGGAAAGGCTTGTCGAGCGCCTCGGTGGGCTCGAGCTCGAATGGGACAAGGAGAGCTTTGAGACGGGAGAGGTGCATCTGCAATTGGCCAGGGCCCTTTGCATGAAGCACTATGAGCGCGAATGCGCCGAGGCCGGGGACTATTTCGAACCCTGCCGGCTGGCCCTCGAGCGCCTCTTCCTCATGGCCGCCAAGCGCAGCCGAGCCGGTCTTGCTGCCCCGGCGCGGCCGGCTCTCGTCGAGCTTGAGGCGTCCATAGTTGCGGGGGCGGTCCGCAATGGCGAGCCGCTGCGCCCCTATGTCGAGACGGCCCTCGCTCTCGTCGCGAAGGAGGAGCAACGCACTGGCCTGCCCGAGGCCTTCCCCGACCGCCTGTGCCTCCTCGTCGCCCGCGCCGGCCTCAGCCGCAGCCAGGCCGCTGCATCGATCGGCGTGGTGCAGGGCACGTTCAATTCCTGGTGCACCGGGATCAAGGCGCCCGACAAGAGCTTCTGGCCCAAGATCG
Source organism: uncultured Devosia sp. (assembly GCA_946481445.1). The sequence continues at coordinate 4,779 of CAMLOA010000190.1, forward strand.
CCGAGCTCGAAAGTCTGCTGGGCCTCGAAACGGGAACGCTCCTCGATGTCATCGCCCCCCGCAGGCCCGGTGCCGGTCGCATCGACAAGGGCCTGTTCCCGCCCGCGCTCCGGGGCGAGGACCAGGCACGCCGCCGTGCCGAGATCGCCAGGCAGATGCCGGAAGACTTCTTCGATCGCCCGATTGCCGAGCAGATGCATCTGCTCGCCCTCACGGCCGAGCGGCTGGACGAGGACGCTAGCCATCGCCGCGGCTGGTACGAGCTGCGCCAGAGCAGCTATGCCCTCGCCCCCTTCCCCGC
>CAMLOA010000191.1 GCA_946481445.1 uncultured Devosia sp.
GCGTCGGCGTCAAGAATGCCGGCTGCGCGGGCATGGCCTATACGCTCGACTACGTGACCGAACCGGTGCGGGGCGACGACCATGTGAGCGACAAGGGCGTCGACGTCTATATCGAGCCCAAGGCCACCATGTTCCTGCTGGGAACGGTGATGGATTTCGAGCAGAGCAAGATGAGTTCGGGCTTTACCTTCAAGAATCCGAACCAGACCGGCGCCTGCGGCTGCGGCGAGAGCGTCCAGCTCAAGCCGGCGGACCTCAAGGCCATCGCTGAAGCCAGGGCCGGGGCGTAGCCGTTGCGGCTTGCCGCGCTGATTGTTCTGGTCCTCGCCGGCCTCTGGGGCGTCTGGGCGCTGAGCGGCATTGGCTTCAACATACACAAGTCCGAGCCGCAGCCGGGCGGCGAGGTCGGCATCTATTTCACCTGCACCTACCTTGGCGCCAGGCGCAGTTTCCAGGTCAATTACTCGGACGCGTCAACAGACTCGCGCTTCTGGGAGCCGCGGCACGACTGTCCCGCGACCCTCCGCGATGATCCGTCCCGCCCCGGCTGGGTGTACTGATCAAGGGGAGGGGCCGTTGAACCGCTCCGGCTGCATGCGGGCAATTGCATAGGGCGCCGCTATGCCCTAACACCCTCCCATCATGCCGCATCCGCTCCCTGACGCCCTCGCCATTGTCCCGCCAAACAGGCCGCTTTCCGGCCGCGTTTCTCCGCCGGGTTCAAAATCCATCACCAATCGTGCCCTGCTGCTGGCCGCCCTTGCCAATGGCACGAGCCGGCTGACGGGGGCGCTCAAGAGCAAGGACACGACCCTGATGGCGGCCGCCCTGCGCCAGATGGGCGTGACGGTCGAGGAGCCGGATGCCACAACCTTCGTGGTGACCAGCACCGGCAGGCTGCAGCGCCCGGAAGGCCCGCTCTTCCTGGGCAATGCCGGTACCGCGACGCGCTTCCTGACCGCGGCTGTCGCCACTGTCGAGGGGGAAGTCGTCGTCGACGGCGATGAGGATATGCGCTTGCGGCCAATCGGCCCGCTCGTTGCCGCGCTCCAGTCCCTGGGGATCAGCGCCACCGCCCCCACGGGTTGCCCACCTGTCACTATTGTCGGGTCGGGCAATTTCGGCCAGGGCAGGGTGGAGATCGATGCAGGACTTTCCAGCCAGTATGTCTCGGCGCTGCTGATGGCGGCACCACTCGGGCTCGGTCCGATCGAAGTTGCGCTCACCGGTAAGGAGATCGGCGCGCGTGGCTATGTCGATCTCACGCTGGCGGCCATGCGCAGTTTCGGCGCGTCAGTACAGCAACTCGATGCGGGGACCTGGCGGGTGGAGCCGACGGGCTATACCGCAACGGACCTGCTGATCGAGCCGGACGCCTCGGCGGCCACCTATCTGTGGGGCATCGAAGCGCTGACCGGTGGCCGGATCGATCTTGGCGTTGCCGCCGATGCCTTTACCCAGCCGGACGCGGCCGCACGGGCCGTCATTGCGCAGTTCCCGAACATGCCGCCTGTCATCGATGGCTCGCAGATGCAGGATGCCGTGCCGACCCTGGCCGTTGTCGCGGCCTTCAACAACCAGCCGGTGCGCTTTGTCGGCATAGCCAATCTCAGGGTCAAGGAAACCGATCGCATCCGGGCGGTTGCCAATGAGCTCAACCGCATCCTGCCCGGGCTGGCGACTGAAGAGGGCGATGACCTGCTGGTCGCCTCGGATCCGGCCCTGGCCACCAGGCTCGCTGGCCGCAATGGGCAGGTGCGGATCGAGACCTATCATGATCACCGTATCGCCATGAGCTTCGCGCTGGCCGGCCTGGTGCTGCCCGGCATCGTCATCCTCGATCCGGCCTGCACGGGCAAGACCTACCCGGCCTATTGGGACATGCTGGAAAGCCTGGGTGTGGCGCTGAGGCCGGTGGCCTGATCAGGCAGCCGAAATGGCCGGCATGCCGGCCAGCTCGATCTCGTTGATCACGCGGTTGCGGCCAGCGCGCTTGGCCGCGTAAAGACACCGATCGGTCCGCTCGATCAGGGCGTTGGCGGTTTCGCCCGGCTGGAACAGCGCAACCCCGAACGAAGCCGTGATGCGGCCCAGCTTCTCGTTGGTCGAGCGCTTGAGCAGTTCCTTGGCCTGCACCGCCTTGCGGATGTTCTCGGCGACGATCACGGCGCCCTCGATATCGGTCGAGGGCAGGATGGCCACGAACTCTTCCCCGCCATAGCGCGCCGCCAGGTCCTTGCCCTTGATATTGGACTTGAGCGTCATCGCCACGAGCCGCAGGACCTGATCACCGGTCTGGTGACCATAGGTGTCGTTGAAATTCTTGAAGTGATCGATGTCGATCAGCATCAGGCTGAGCGGATCTCCGCTTTCAGTGGCCTCGCGGATGGCATCCTCCATCCGTTCGTCGAAGCTCTTGCGGTTGGCGATCTTGGTCAGCGGGTCGAGCATCGATTCGCGCCGCACGTCGTCGAGATCGCGCTGCAGCGAGGCGATGTCGTCGCGCGACGCCTCCAGCTTCTGCTCGAGCGCGCGGTTGGTTTCCTGCATGCGGCGCGTTTCGGCCAGCAGGCGCTCGGCCAGCGCCTTCATGGCCGTGACCGAAATTTCGCGCTCCAGGTCGCCGCTGGCTGACTGCAGCGAACCGGAATAGGCATTGGCCGTGGTCATGGCCGTGTCGATGGCTTCGTGCACCGCCTCGATGCGCGCATGCATGCGCTCCGACACGTTCGACATGCGGTCGTTGACGTCGGATTTGAGGAATTCGTTGTAGAGGGTTTCGGCCAGATCCACCGAAGGGGAATGGCCGCTGCGGAAAATAGTGTTGATCCGGCTGTTGAGCGTGGGATTGACGCCGGTCGCGTAGGTGTAGAGCAGCTCGTAGAACTGGGGATAGGGCGGAATCCCGCTCCGCTTGAGCAGGTCGAACGCCGAATTGGCATAGCCGAGCGCGCGCTTGAATTCCTGTTCGGACACTGTTCCCCTCGCGCGTCGTTGCGCCGAATCGCGGCCCGGAGCAGGGCCCCGGTCCGCTGCGAAAATTACCGCCCCGAAGTTAAGGAAGACAACACACTGGCTGCAATATTGCAGCGCAGTGCACAGTCAAGTTGGCGGCTGTCAGCTGGCGATACGCGTCGGCCGCAAGAGGAAGGCCGGAATCGGGCCATCATTGCCAAATGGTGAGCTGATGGGTGCTTCGTCCTCGACTTGCGCCGACTTGGGCGGGCGGGTCTGGCGCTTCGGCCGGGCCGCGGGCGCAGGTTCGGCCGCCTTCTCGGGCACGGCCACCGCCGCTGCCGCTGCCGCTTCGGCCGGCGCCGGCTTGCCACGTGCGCCTCGGCGGGTCCGTGCCGGACGGCCCTTGCGTTCGCTCTCGCCTTCCACCTGCGTCTGTGCCTCGGGGGCGGGGCGCGATCCGGCATCGAGCCAGTCGATCTGCCGCTCGATCAGCTTGAGGATCGCGTCTAGATGCTTGCCGTCGGATGGGGCGACCAGGGAATAGGCCACGCCCGAGCGACCCGCCCGGCCGGTGCGTCCGATGCGGTGAACATAGTCTTCGGCATGCACGGGCACGTCGAAGTTGAACACGTGGCTCACCTGCGGGATATCGAGGCCGCGCGCGGCGACATCGCTGGCCACCAGCAGCGTCAGCTTGTTGGTCTTGAAAGCGTCCAGCGTTTCCATGCGGCTCTTCTGGTCCATGTCGCCATGGAGGGCGCCGGCCGAAAAGCCGTGCCGCTCCAGCGAGCGGGCCAGGGTAGCGACATCGCGCTTGCGATTGCAGAAGATGATGGCGTTGGTCAGGCCCTCGGCGGCCCGGATGAGATCGCGCAGGGCGGCGCGCTTGTCCTCGGGCTTGCTGCCGACCTTGACCAGCTTCTGGTCGATGGTTTCGGCGGTCGATGCCGTACGCGAAACCTGCACGTTGACCGGGTCCTTGAGGAACTTCTTGGTCAGCCGCTCGATCTGCTGGTCCATGGTGGCGGAAAACAGCATGGTCTGGCGGCGGGGCGGCAGGCGCGAACAGATCTTCTCGATGTCGTCGATGAAGCCCATGTCCAGCATGCGGTCGGCCTCGTCGATGACGAGGATCTCGACGCCGTTGAGCATGATCTTGCCGCGATCGATCTGGTCGAGCAGGCGCCCAGGGGTCGCGATGAGCACGTCCACGCCGCGGTCGAGCTTCTTGTTCTGGTCCTCGAACGAGACGCCGCCGATGATGAGCGCCATCGTCAGGCGGTGGTTCTTGCCATATTTCTCGAAGTTCTCGCTGACCTGCGCCGCCAGCTCGCGCGTCGGCTCAAGGATCAGGGTGCGCGGCATGCGGGCGCGGGCACGGCCGTTTTCCAGCAGCGTCAGCATGGGCAGCACGAAGCTGGCCGTCTTGCCGGTGCCGGTCTGGGCTATGCCGATCAGGTCCTTCTTCTGCAGAAGGTGGGGGATGGCCTGCGCCTGGATTTCGGTCGGCTTGGTATATCCGGCTGCCGCGACGGCATCGGTCACTTTTGTGGAAAGGCCAAGCCCGGTAAAATCGTCAGTCAAATTCGGTAAATCCGCTCAGAATGCATCCCGGGGCCAGGTCCGGTTCGAGACATTCGAACGGTGCGCCGGGGTCGTCAGTCGGGAGGCATACATCAACGCGCCTGCAACTGGGGCGGCCACCGGACGGAGTGCAGCAGGACGCTGGTACGACGGAAGTGGCCCTGGACCACCGGGCTTGGGCAACCCTCAGATTGCCCGCCACGCTGCTCCAGCGGCGCGGACCATAGCGCAAACCCCTTGTGAGTCAACGGCCAGCGGGCATTTAGCCTTAACTGGCGCTACACATCCAGGTCAGTCACGAAGGCCGCATTCTCCTGGATGAAGTCGAAGCGGGCCTCCGGCTTGGTGCCCATCAGCCGGTCGACGCTGTGCCGAGTGGCATCGAGGTCGTCCCGGACCTTGACCTGAAGCAGCGTTCGGCTCTGGGGTGACATGGTGGTTTCGCGCAAATGCGCGAAGGGCATTTCGCCCAGGCCCTTGAACCGGGTCATGTCCACCTTTCCCTTGCCGGTAAACTC
>CAMLOA010000192.1 GCA_946481445.1 uncultured Devosia sp.
CTGCCATCGGGGCGGCCGAACTCACTCTCTACCGGCGCTTCTTCTCACGCAGTCTCTCGGACCTGTCCGGCTGAGGCCCTGGCGTCCAGTGCCTCGCGCAACTGCGCGCTGGGCGTGAACACCACCGTGTGGCGGGGCGAGATCCGGTGCTCGGTTCCGGTCCGGGGATTGCGCCCGAGCCGCTCGGCGCGCGCCCGGACCTGCAGCGATCCAAAGGCGGTGAGTTTCACATTTTCGCCGTTCATCAGGGCCGCCGCCATCATGGCGAACATCGAATCGCAGATCGCCGCGGTATCGCTTTTGCTCAATCCCGTGCGTTGTGCCGCAGCTTCCGCGAGCAGGGCCCGCGTCATCGTATTGGTCAAATTCCACTCCCCTTTTTTAAGTTCATATGAGGAATTTAACCCGCTGTCCAGATAGTGCCGCGGGCCTGTTTTAAGGTGACCAGGTCGCTCAACTTAAGTTGACAAAATTTAGAATGGTTATAAGCTGCGGCCGGGTTTATGAAGCAGATCAAGAGGAATCGGGCAGGCTCCGGCACCCCATGACGGATAGTGTTCCCGGTCCAGGAAAGGTCACCAAGTGAGACTGACGCGCCAATCCAACTACGCGATCCGCACCCTGGTCTATTGCGCGGTGAACGAGCCCGGACTGAGCCGCGTGGCCGAGATCGCGCGGGCCTACAACATTTCCGAACTGTTCCTGTTCAAACTGATCAAGCCGCTGGTGGAGAACGGACTGCTCGAGACCGTGCGCGGGCGCCATGGCGGCATCAAGCTGGGCAAGCCGGCCGAGGACATCACCCTGTTCGACACCATCCGGCTGACGGAAGAGAACTTCGCGCTGGCCGAATGCTTCGAAGATGGCGCCGATTGCCCGCTGATCGGGGAATGCGACCTCAACGGCGCGCTGCGCGAGGCTCTGGGCGCTTTCTTCGAAGTGCTGCAGAGCTACACGATCGCCGACCTGGCCAGCAAGAAGCGGTCCATCCGCGACCGGCTGGGGCTCAGCGTGAGCGAAGCGGTGATGGCTTCGGCCAACTGAGAATTCCTTGATCTCTCCTTTGCGGGGCGAGGAGTCTCAGGCACCTGGGGCAGTGGTTGTCCGGAGGCGCCCCCTATCGTGGGCGCACCAGGACGCGGCCATTGACCTGGCCGGCAAGGATGTCTGCGGCCGCCTGCGGCAGGTCTTCGAGCCCGATCTCCCTGACCAGGCCGGCATAGGCGCCAAGGTCGAAACTCTCTGCAACGCGCTGCCAGGCCGCAATGCGCGCGGCATAAGGCTGCATGACGCTGTCTATGCCCATCAGGGTGACCGCGCGCAGGATGAAGGGCAGAACATTGGTCTGGAGGTCGATGCCGCCGGCATTGCCGATGCTGGCGACGGCGCCGCCATATTTCACCTGGCGCAAGACCTTGCCGAGCACGGCGCCCCCGACATTGTCGACCACCCCGGCCCAGCGCGCCGATTCGAGCGGCTTGTCGGGCTGGGCGAGGAAGGTGTCACGATCGAGGATTTCGGCGGCGCCCAGCGCCTTGAGGGCTTCGCCATGCTGCGGGCGACCCGATAGCGCCACCACCTTGTAGCCCAGCCGCGCCAGCAGGCTGACGGCGATGGAACCGACGCCGCCGGCCGCGCCGGTCACCAGGATTTCCCCGGCTTCGGGCGCGATTCCGGCCCCTCCGAGCCGGATGATGGCCAGCATGGCCGTCAGGCCCGCCGTGCCCACGATCATGGCGTCGCGGGTAGTCAGGCCCGCCGGCAGCGGCACCAGCCAGTCCGCCTTGACCCGGGCCCGCTCGGCATAGCCGCCCCAATGGGTTTCGCCGACCCGCCAGCCGGTCAGCACCACCATGTCACCCGGCGCATAGCGGGGATCGGCACTGCTGCGCACCGAGCCGGCAAAGTCGATTCCCGCCACATGCGGATAGGCCCGTACCAGGGCGCCGCCGCCGGTGAGGCAAAGCCCATCCTTGTAATTGAGCCCGGCCCAGTCGATGTCGACGGTGACCTCGCCTTCGGGCAGGCGCGCTTCGTCGATGATTTCCACCTGCGAGGTGACCTTGCCTTCGGCACCCCTGTCGGTGACCAGCGCGCGAAAACCCATGCGGCGTTCCTTTCCCGATCGTGATGTAACGACTTATCCCGACCCGAACGTTCGCCACAAGGGCGCCGGGGGCCTTCGGCAGCGCGTGGATTTCCACCCCACCCTCGATCCCTCCCCATCAAGGGGAGGGGGGCGAGCGGCAAGTGCTTCCGGGCGGCTCTGGCGCGGCAGTGCGAAGCGCCTTAACTGTTGGGGGCAAGCCCCGTGAGTTGCCAGACGTGCCATCACCCTCTGACGACCAGATCGCCACGATTGCCGAAACCTATCGCCTGATGGGCGATCCGACCCGTCTACGCATCCTCCTGGCCTGCCTCACGGGGCCTATCGCGGTGGGGGAGATCGCCCAGAGCGTGGGGGCATCCCAGTCGCTCGTCAGCCACCACCTGCGCCTGCTGCGCGCCGCCCGGCTGGTGCGGGGAACAAGGCGCAACAAGCAGGTCTTCTACCAAACCGCCGATGCCCATATCGCCCATATGCTGGCCGACATGGTGGCCCATGCCATGGAAGAGGACGAACCGCCCGGCGAAACGCTGGCGCTTTGACCGCCTTGATTTCATCATATGAACATGTATTCATATGATGATCGGAGGTTGTGATGAACGAGGACGAGGGCCGCAACAGGCCAGGTGATGACGCCCATGCTACCATGGCAGCCGAGAATCGGCACGCCCACGAAAGCCATGGCGCGGGCCATCGCGAGGGCCATGGCGCGGGCCATGTCCACGATGGTCCCGGCCACAGCGTGCATCCGGCTGGCCGCGACCATGGCGGCGCCGAGGATCACCACGACCATGAAGGTCACGGCCACGACCATGCGCATCCGAGCGAGGGCCCTTCCCACGCGGGTCATGGCCACGAGGGCCACAAGCACGCGGGCCATGACCACGGGGCACATGGCCACGTACCAGAGGTTGGGGCTGCCAATGAGCGCGTGGTGCTGACCGGCTTTTTGCTCACCGCCGGCTTCATGCTGGCCGAGGTGGTAGCCGGGCTGCTGTCCGGCTCGCTGGCGCTGATCGCCGATGCCGGGCATATGTTCACCGACGCCGCAGCCCTGCTGCTGGCCTGGGCCGCCTTCCGCTTCGGACACCGCGCCGCGGACGGGCGGCGCAGCTTTGGCTATATGCGGCTCGAAGTGGTGGCCGGGCTGGTCAATGCCCTGGCCCTGTTCGCCCTGACCGGCTGGATCGTCTACGAGGCGATCGGGCGCCTGATGGAGCCTCATGAGGTGCTGGCCGGGCCGATGCTGGTGGTGGCCGTGCTGGGCCTTGTGGTCAACATCGGCGTGTTCTTCGTGCTGTCGCGCGGGCAGGGCGACAATCTCAATATCCGCGGCGCCATGCTGCATGTGCTGGGCGACCTGCTCGGCTCGGTGGCGGCCATCGTGGCGGCCGTGGTCATCTGGACCACCGGCTGGATGCCGATCGATCCGATCCTGTCGGTCTTTGTCTGCCTGTTGGTGCTGCGCAGCGCCTGGAAACTGTTCCGCGCCTCGCTGCATATCCTGATCGAGGGCACGCCGGACGGTATGGTCGTTGCCGATATGCAGCGCGACCTTGTGGCCCAGGTGCCCGGGCTCGCCGCGGTGCGCCATGTCCATGTCTGGTCGATCACCTCGGGCAGGCCGGTGGCGACGCTGGAAATCGTGCTTGATGCCGGGGCCGATCCGGCGGCGGTCACGGCCGGCGTCAAGCAGGCCCTGGCGGAGCGGCACGGCGTGCAGCATGCAACGGTGGAGATTGCCTGGGGCGAGGGCGCGCGGGACTGCGCGCTGGGGGCGGTGGGTTAGCGGGGCTGCGCTTCAAACCTCCCCAACCACGATGTCATTCCGGCGCAGGCCGGAATCCATCCTGAGGTCTTGCCACCCCACGGAAGGCCCGGTCATCTCAGGATGAACCCCGGCCTTCGCCGGGGTGACACCGTGGGTGTAGTTGAGGGCCAAGGGATCAGGCAATCGCCTCGCTGGCGGCAATCGCGGCCATGTTGACGATGCCGCGGGAAGTGACCGAGGGCGCCAGGATATGGGCCGGCTGTCGCGTGCCCATCAGGATGGGACCGACGGGCAGGGCATTGTTGAGCTCCTTGAGCAGGGTCATGGAGAGATTGGCGGCCTCGAGATTGGGGAAGATCAGCAGGTTCGCTTCCCCCCGCAGCACCGAATTGGGCACGTAGCGGTCGCGCAGGCTTTCGTTGACGGCGAGGTCCCCCTGCATTTCGCCATCGACCACGAGATCGGGCGCCACGCGCTTGAGCGTCTCGTAGACGATCCGCATCTTCTCGCTGGTAACCCCCTCGCGCGAGCCGAAATTGGAATAGCTCAGCAGCGCCGCCCTCGCCTCGATGTTGAAGCGGCGGAGGTGATCGCGCGCCTGCAGCGTGATGGCGACGATCTCGTCGGCGCTGGGGTCGATGTTGACATAGGTATCGGCCAGGAAGAACACGCCCCGGTTCATCACCAGCATGGACAGGGCCGAAAGCTGGGATGAATTGTCGGCCAGGCCGATGACGGACTGGATGTCGCGGGCATGCTTGATGAAGCGGCCCTGCAGGCCGCAGATCAGCGCATCGGCCTCGCCGCGCCGCACGCCCAGCGCGCCGATCACCGTGGTATTGGTGCGCACGATGGTGCGGGCGGTATCGGGCGTGACGCCCTTGCGGCCGACCAGGGCATGAAAGTCGGCTACATAGTCGCGATAGCGCGGGTCGTCTTCGGGGTTGATGACCTCGAAATCCTGGCCCGGACGGATGGTGAGGCCAAACCGTTCGAGGCGGTTTTCGATCACCGAGGGGCGGCCGATCAGGATGGCCTTGCCGATGCCGTCTTCGAGAATGACCTGGGTGGCACGCAGCACGCGCTCATCCTCGCCATCGGCAAAGGCGATGCGCTTGCCCTGGCCCTGGGCCCGCTCGATCATGGGCTTCATCACCATGCCGGAGCGGAAGACGAA
>CAMLOA010000193.1 GCA_946481445.1 uncultured Devosia sp.
CAGCACGTCGAGCGGCAGCTCGACGATCCGTCCGCCCTGCATCGCGAACATGAGCACGATCGTATAGAGCAGCCCGAGGAGGGCCGCCGGGCCCAGACGCGGCATGAAGACCTCGTCGTACCAGGCCGCCCCGCGCCGCCGAACGGCGCGATAGCCCGATGTCTCGTTGAAGTGCCCCGTCAGGAGGCTCAGGACGGCGGTGTGGGGGGTCTCGGGCTGCTTGGCCATAGCAGGATATTATAGGTGTTCGGCAGGATGTTCCATGGGCGCCGGGCCGGCCTTTCGCCTATCGTTTCGGAATGGAGGACATGCTCGTGACACTGACAGCGACAGAGCGAAGCGATTTCGAACGTGATGGCTTTGTCACCGTTCGGGGACTGTTCGATCCGGGCGAAATTGCCGAAATCCGCGAAACCTTCATGGCACAGGCGGCGGATGGCCCGGTCCCGGGCCTCTCCGACATGCCGCGCGGTCAGGTGTCTTCCAGTGATCCGCTGGCGCGCTATCCGCGCATGATGCATCCGCACAAGCATGGGGACAGGGCCGTTGGGCCGCTCGCCATGCGCTACATGCTCGATCCGCGCCTCCGGCCCATTCTGGCCGCGCTGTTTGCCGAAGAGCCCTTTGCCGTCCAGTCCATGTTCTACTTCAAGCCGCCTGGAGCGCGCGGGCAGGATCTGCACCAGGACAATTTCTACCTCAAGGTGAAGCCGGGGACCTGCATGGCAGCCTGGGTGGCGGTGGATGACGCGGATGCGGGCAATGGTGGCATGATGTGCGTGCCCCAGACGGCTGGGCTGGACATTGCCTGCCCGGAGCCGTCCGACCCAAGCCTGTCCTTCACCACCGAGCGGGTGGCGCCGCCGGCTGGCCTGCAGCCACGGATGATGCAGCTCAAGGCCGGTGATGTGCTGTTCTTCAACGGCAGTGTCATTCATGGCTCTACCCCCAACACCAGCCCCGACCGCTTCCGTCGCTCTCTGATCTTTCACTATGTGCCGGCCAGCACGGTCGAGATGAGCCACTGGTACGAAGCTCTGAGCTTCGAGGGCGCGCGTCAGGCCATCGCTGTCAACGCCGATGGGGGCCCCTGCGGAACCCTGGCGGAGCCAGGTCCGCACTAGCCGCGTTGCTCCTCGGGCCATGCCGGTCTAGCTATGCGCATTGGGTTCGGGAGATCGCGATGGGATGGGATGCGTTGGAGCGATGGGGGCCAGATGCCGTCCGGCTCGAAAAACTCACCGGCGGCGTGGCCAACGATGTCTGGCGTGTCCGTGTCAACGGGCAGGTGGCCGTGGCGCGCCTGGGCCGGCGGAGCGCCGCCGATCTTGCGTGGGAGGCCGACCTCTTGCAGCACCTCGACCGCAACGGCCTGACGGTCCCCTTGCTCATCCCAACCCTGGATGGCCGCTACTCCGTCCATGGACTGACGGTGATGAAGTTCATCGAAGGCGTGCCGCCCCGGTCCGCCGCCGATTGGGGCCGCGTGGCCGCGACCTTGCGCCGGGTGCACGACCTCACGCGCGGCTGGCCGCAGCGTCCGGGCTGGCGGTCATCGATCGACCTGTTGCATGCCGTAACCGGGACACGGATAGACCTGCGGGCCATGCCTGCCGAGGCCGTGGCCCGTTGCCGCGCAGCCTGGGCGCGCCTGGCCGGCAGTCCGGCCGCGGTGGTGCATGGCAATCCCAACAGTCCAGCCAATGTCCTCATCACGCCCACGCAGGTGGCCCTGATCGACTGGGATGAGGCCCATGTCGATAGTCCCGATCTCGATCTGGGTCTGCTGCCCTTCAATGGCGCTGCCCTCGAGGGGGAGATGCTGGATATGGCCGAGCAGGCCGCTTGCGCCTGGGAGGCGGCGGTCTGCTGGCGGGATGACTATTCCGTAAGTCAGCTGGCGCGGGTGCGGGCGATCTGACATGGGGAGCGGCGGTGGCCTGGTGCCCCCGGGGTCAGCTGGTATCAGGTGTTGAACTTGAACAGCATGACGTCGCCGTCGCGCACGACATATTCCTTGCCTTCGTCGCGGGCCTTGCCCGCTTCCTTGGCGGCTACTTCGCCACCCAGCGAGACGAAGTCGTCATAGGCGATGGTCTGTGCGCGGATGAAGCCACGCTCGAAGTCCGTGTGGATGACGCCCGCGGCCTGCGGGGCCTTGTCGCCCTTGTGGATGGTCCAAGCGCGCGTTTCCTTGGGGCCCACCGTAAAATAGGTCTGCAGGCCCAGCAGGTTGTAGGCCTCCCGGATCAGCCGGTTGAGGCCCGGCTCGGTGAGGCCCAGGGAGTCAAGGTACTCGGCCTGCTCGTCGTCGGGCAGTTGCGCCAGCTGGCTTTCGATCTCGGCCGAGATGATGACCACGCCGGCGTCGTGCGCCTTGGCATAGTCGATGACCTTCTGGCTCAGCGCATTGCCCGTGGCTGCGGAGGCCTCGTCGACGTTGCACACATAGAGTGCCTTCTTGGACGTCAGCAGCTGCAGCTCCTGAAAGGCCTTCTCCTCCTCGGCTTCGCGCTTGACGAAGCGCGCCGATTTGCCGTCGCGCAGCAGCACGAGCGAGCGGTCGATCAGGTCCAGCGTCAGCTTGGCGTCCTTGTCGCCGCCCTTGGCCTTCTTTTCCACGCCCGCCCGGCGCTTCTCGAGGCTTTCGAGGTCGGCCAGCATCAACTCGGTCTCGACCACTTCGGCGTCGGCCAGCGGATCGACGCGGTTGGCAACGTGGATGACGTTGGGATCCTCGAAGCAGCGCAGCACGTAGGCAATTGCGTCGGTCTCGCGGATATTGGCCAGGAACTGGTTGCCCAGGCCTTCGCCCTGCGAGGCCCCCTTCACCAGGCCGGCAATATCCACAAAGCTCATGCGGGCGGGCAGGATATTGACTGACTTGCCGATGGCGGCGAGCTTTTCCAGCCGCGCGTCGGGTACCGACACCTCGCCCACATTGGGCTCGATGGTGCAGAAGGGGAAATTGGCGGCCTGGGCCGCGGCGGTGCGCGTCAGCGCGTTGAAAAGGGTCGACTTGCCGACATTTGGCAGGCCGACAATGCCCATTTTGAAACCCATGGGGAAGCTCCGGAAACTGTTGGCCTCCACTTGGTTCGGATTGGCCCGGATGTCAATGCGAGGAGCGGCCCTCAGGGCTGGCATGCTGACGTTCAGGTGGCATTCATTGGCATAGGTGCATGTGCGGCCGCGTCCACGGAGCCAGAACATGCGTCAACCGATCCTCGTCGCCGTCCTCACCCTGCCCCTGCTCGGCGCGCCCGCCTTTGCCGACTGCCGGGATGACATCCTGTCATCCATGTCTCGCGCGGTCACGTCCGGGCCCTACCGGGTGGAATCGGTCATCACCATGTTCGGCGCGGTTTCAGAGAGCGTGGTGGACATCATTCCCGGCGAGGCCATGTACGCATCCAGCAAAGGTCCAGGCATGCGGCACGAGACCGTGGTCATCGGCGAGCGCGCCTGGATGAATACCGACGGGACCTGGCAGCCCATGCCGCCGGACCTGGCTGCCGGCGCCGTGGATGCGCTCAAGGCCGCGGCCGCGGTCGCGACGATGGCCGGCTTCACGGGAGAGACCTGTTCGGGGCCCACCCTTGTGGAAGGGCGCGAGGTGCTGATCCATACCTTCGAAAACAAGGTCGACGACGCCATCGCCCAAAGCGAGGTCCAGGTCGACGCGGAGACCGGCCTGCCTGTCCGCGTCGAGACCAGAACCGAGATGTCTGGCTCCAAGAGTACCAGTGTGGGGCTCTACACCTATGACAAGACCATCGCGATCACGCCCCCGCTCTGATCAGTGGGTCGGTCAACCGGCCCTGCGGTAGCTCACCTTCGATACGCCATTGGAAAAGCGCGCCGGGGCGCCGACTGTCCAGCCCAGACTACTGGACCGCGGGGGAAGCCATCGGCGCGGCAAGGTAAGCCCTTGCCGTGCGTTCGAGTTCGATGCGGGGAGAGTGCCCGGGCGTGGCATTGAGATAGGCGGCGTCCACGATGGACTGCAGCCAGGACGCGCTCGTCGCAGGATCCAGTTCGGGATCGATCTGTTCCATCTCGATGCCCTCGGCGATTAGCCTCTCCAGTCCGGACTGGATGATTGCAGCGCTGCGCGAGACGATGTCCACCAGCTCGGGGTCATGGCCAATGCGGCGCAGCAGTTCGACAAGGATACCGGAGGCGTTCGGATGGGCGGCCTCTTCGCCCAACGCCGTCACGATATCGACGATAGCCTGAAGCGGGTGGGTCGTCTCCGCATAGCGATTGATCAGTGCTTCGTTACGCGGCAGATCGGCTTCGAACATTGCCCGAAAGATCGCCGGCTTGTCGCCAAAGTAATAAAAGATCGCGGCCGGGGTAAAGCCGATCGCCTCGCCGATCTGGGCGACGGTGGTGTAGTCGTAGCCGTTGGTGGCGAACAGGTCCGCTGCTGCATTGATGATGGCTGTCTTGCGCTCCGCGACGCGTGCTTCGTCAACTTGTCTCGGCATCTCGGCCCCCTATTTATTAACTGACTGAAAAGTTAATAAATAGGGGCGCCTGGAATATGTCAAGCCTCGCCTGCAAGGCGACAACTCTTGCTTGAGAGAGGTGAGGCGGATCACGCCGTTTGCGAAGCCGACGCTGCTAGTCGGGGCAAAGCCAGACAGGTTGTGATGGTCGAAATGCTCGGTGCCTTGCCAAAGCATTTTCGGCATGACGAAAAGCTCCAGGCGGTCCACAAGACCGGCAGTGATGAGCTGCAGGGCCAGTTCTGTGTCCCCCTGTACCCACACATTGCCCAGGCCCGCAGCACGCGCGGCATCCACCACGGCCTCAGAGTTACCCGCAACTGCGGTAACCGGCGCTCCGATATCGGCCAGCGGCGCTTGAGTGGGGACAAAGCCCGGGATGGCGCCGTAGGGCCAACGACCGCCCGCGGCGATCTTGTCGTAGGTCGCTGCTGCGACGATCACCGCGCTGACGCCGGCGACGAAGTCGTGAAAGCCCAGTTCGGGGATGAACCAGGGGCCTTGCCAGGCGGATGATCCGGCGCTGTC
>CAMLOA010000194.1 GCA_946481445.1 uncultured Devosia sp.
GCGTGGCACTGGCGCGGTCGATTTCCTTTTCCTTGCGGCGGCGCAGCCGTTCCTCTGCACGCTCGATCGCCCAGTCGAGCAGCTTCCCGGCCTGGTTCGGGGAAGCCGCTAACCAGTGGTCGAAGGCATCGCGCAGCGCCGTGTCGACGATGCGGGTGGCTTCGCCCGAGGCCAGCTTGTCCTTGGTCTGGCCGACAAATTCGGGCTCGCGCACGAAGACCGAGAGCATGGCGGCGCAACTGGTCAGCACGTCCTCGGCGGTGAGGTTGGCCGCGCCCTTGTTCTTGGTCAGCTCCGCATAGTTCTTGAGGCCGCGCAGCAGGGCCATGCGCAGGCCCGCTTCGTGCGTCCCGCCATCGGGCGTGGGGACGGTGTTGCAATAGGATTGGATCCCGCCGTCGCCAATGGTCCAGGCAATGGCCCATTCGACCGCGCCGTGGCTGCCCGGCTTGCCGCTGCGGCCCGAGAAGATTTCGTCGGTTATGCGCGTCTCGCCCTCGATGCGGGCGGTCATGTAGTCCTTGAGGCCATCCGGATAGTGGAACACCGCCTTGGCCGGCACTTCCTCATTGGCAAGGCTCTCGTCGCAGCTCCAGCGCAGCTCGACGCCGCCGAAGAGATAGGCCTTGGCGCGGGTCATTCGGAAGATACGCCCAGCCGAGAAATGCGCCGTCGGGCCGAAAATCTGCGGATCAGGATGGAACCGCGTCGTGGTCCCACGCCGGTTCTGCACCCGGCCCACATTTACCACGTCCTCGACCACATGGCCGCGCGAGAACTGGATGCGATAGAGCTGTTGGTCGCGCGCCACTTCCACGACCATATCGTCGCTGAGGGCGTTCACCACCGAGACGCCGACGCCGTGCAATCCGCCTGAAGTTTCATAGGCTTTGCTGTCGAACTTGCCGCCAGCGTGCAGGACGGTGTGGACGATCTCGAGGGTCGAGCGATTGGGGAATTTGGGGTGCTTCTCGACCGGTATGCCGCGGCCATTATCGGTAACGGTTATGTATCCGTCGGCGCCCAGATGCACTTCGATCCGGGTGGCGTGGCCGGCAATGGCCTCGTCCATGGAATTGTCGATCACCTCGGCGAAGAGGTGGTGATAGGCGTTGATATCGGTGCCGCCGATATACATGCCGGGGCGACGGCGAACCGGCTCAAGTCCTTCCAGAATCTCGATTTCTGCGGCGCCATAGGCTTGCGTCACCGGCTGCGGTGCAGACGGCTTGGGCGCGATCGGCTCTGCCTTCTTGGGCTTTTCAGGCTCGGGGGCAGGGCTTCCGAAGAGATCTGACATGCACGTCCCATAGGTTCGGCCCGAATCGGGCAGGTCCAATCTCTAGCATATCGCAAGCGTTTCCGAGGGTCCGGCCGGCGGGGCAATTCCCACAGCCTGTAGCGGTCCTGGACCGTCAAGATGAACGGATGCCGAACGCGACCCGACGCGCGAAGCGAACCCCGCATCCGAGCCAGATTGAAGCAGTTTCGTCCCAAGATAGGGCGGCTGATTTACCGCTCGTTTCCTTCTTGAGAGCACTTTCTTAAGCGCGTCCTGATAGAAATCTGGACATACGGTTTTTGTCTGGAGTTGCCGTATGAGAACCGAACAGCCGGGTATTGCGTATCAATCGGTCAAGGTCGGTTCGGCGTCTCTCGGATATTGGCCGGCAGCCGGATTTAGTAGTATTGCGTACCGGCTGGCCAGTTTCCGAATGTCGCGTCTTGGCGCACTGATCGGCGTCTCGTTCCTCTTCTATTTTGCCTGACCTGACTTGCGCTGCCTTGGCGGCGCGGTTAGGTATTTGGCATTCGTTTCCAGTCCACGCGCAAAAAGGGAGGGCTGCATGACTGTTTTTCAGACGCATCGTTCCCGTGGACCCGTCCGGGCCCTGCGGCACACGCTGCAGGGCTGACCAGCCTGGTCCGGACGTAACCTTCCCGTTCCCGATCCTCTGGTTTGCCCTTCATGGCGACCTGGCAGATGCCAGGACGCTGATCTGATGGCAATGGCGCCTGGAAACATGCGGCGCCGATCCAGTGAGCGAATACAATGGGCACGATCAGCCTCAAGAATGCCGGCCACCGTGCGGGCGAGCTTCTCTTCTCAAACCTCAACCTCGTTATCGGCGACGGCGACCATGTCGGTCTTGTCGCGCCCAATGGGCGGGGCAAGTCCACGCTCCTCAGGGCCATGGCCGGCCAGCTCGAGCTGAGCGAGGGAGACATCACCCGATCCCGCGGCCTCACCATCGGCTATGTGCCGCAGGAAATCCCGGACAGAGCGCTCGCCCAGACGCTGACCGGATTTGTGGCCTCGGCGCTCGATGCGTCGACCCTTGATGCCGAAGGCTGGCGCGTGGACGTAGTGCTCGAGGAAATGTCCATTCCTGAAGAGTTTCGCGACAAGCCGCTTTCCGAGTTGAGCGGCGGCTGGCAGCGCATGGCGCTCCTGGCGCGCTGCTGGGTAACCCAGCCGGATGCGCTGCTGATGGACGAGCCGACCAACCATCTTGATCTCGGGCGCATCCTAATGCTCGAGGAGTGGCTAGGCTATGCCGCGCGCAGCCTGCCCGTCGTGATCGCCAGTCACGACCGCGCCTTCCTTGATGCCACGACCAATCGGACTCTGTTCCTTCGGCCCAGCGAGCAAGTCTATCTGCCGCTGCCCTATTCCGAGGCGCGTGCGGAACTGGACCAGATCGACGCGGCGGCCGAGGCCCAGAGAGAACGTGACCTCAAGCAGGCGGCGCAACTGCGCAAGCAGGCCGCCAAGCTGACCAATATCGGCATCAACTCGGGCAGCGATCTTCTTACGGTCAAGTCCAAGCAGTTGCGAGACCGCGCCGAGAAGATCGAGACACAGGTTCAGGAAGTGCATCGAGACCGCACGGGCCTCGTCAAGCTGGGCAATAGCGGGGCCGAGGCCAAGGTGATGATGGCCTTCGAGGATCTGCCCATCGCCACGCCCGAGGGCCGGCCGCTCTTCACCATCGAGAAACTGCACATATTCCAGGGCGACCGCATCGTTCTGCTCGGACGAAATGGCACCGGCAAGTCACAGTTCATGCGCGTCGTGACCGAAGCGCTCGCCGGATCCGTGCCTGCTGGGTTACGCATTTCTCCACAGCTCACGCCCGGTTATCTGGACCAGGCCCTGGCATGGTTGCCGCTCGATCCGTCACCGCTCGACTATATCCTGCACCGATTTGACGAAGGGGACCGGCGCACGATCGCGCTCTTGGCCGGCGCCGGTTTCCCGCCGGACCGGCAAACCAAGCCGATCCGCTCCATGTCCCTTGGCCAGCGGGCGCGCCTGGCCCTGTTGGCGCTGCGGCTGGAGCGGCCGAACTTCTATCTGCTCGACGAACCGACCAACCACCTCGACATCCCGGGCCAGGAACAACTGGAAGACGACATAAGGGAGCAGGGGGCCACGACCATCCTCGTGACCCATGACCGGGCTTTCCTGCGCGCCATCGGCACGCGCTTCCTGCTCATCGAGCGCAAGAAGCTGGTCGAAGTGGATGGGCCGGACCGGTTCTTTGCCGAGATGGCGGGCTGAACGGACTGGGGCGCCACCTGGCGCCCCGATCATCAGTGATGCCGATGCTCTGGCATGACTTCGAGGTCATGGCGGGTCCAAAGCGTCATGGCGTGGACCTTTCCGGTTTCATCGCGCATGAAATCAAGGCTGGCCAGACCAACCGAGACCGGCTTAGCCCCGAGGCCCAGAAAGCCGCCGACATCTATTATGACCTGTGCGCCTGGTCCGCTGCCATGCAGATGGGAGACCTTGCCGATTTCCTGATTATCCAAGCCATAGACGGTAGCGCCTTCAAGCACGTCCGGGACCAGCTCGTGGTCCATCAGCCGGAGATGGCGGGAATGGTCGAGGGTCGGGTTGGTGTGACCCGCAACATTGTCCCGGCCCGTCTGCAGGTTGGGTCTTGTCCGTTCGAGCCGGTCGAGGGCTAGCGCGATCCTCAGCGCGACATTGGGGTCATAGTCATGATCGGGCGCGGTGCGCTCATAGTCGCGCAACTCGTCGGTGGTGATACCGGCCTCGGCCGCGAACTGGTCGGGGTCGAGCCCGAGCGAAAGCCGCCGATTGTGATCGCCCTTCGGCTGGTATGGCGAGTCTGACGTGTATTGGGTCATGGCATTCCTCCATTCTGGAGAGGAAAGTGCCTTGCTGCCCAAATGGTTCACGGACAGCTGGACCATTCCGATCAAATCCCTGCCGCAAACAAAAAGGCCGCCCGGAGGCGGCCTTTTCGAATTGGTGGAGGCACCCCTTAGTGGTGGTGCTCTTCCGGAACTTCGTCCTCGTCAGCCTGGATCAGCTTGGCGAGTTCCTCGCGGGTCATCTTCTTGTCGGTGACCTTGCCCAGTTCGATGATGTGATCGACGACCTTGTTCTCGAAGATCGGGGCGCGGAGGCTGGCGAGAGCCTGCGGGTTCTTGCGGTAGTAGTCGTAAACCTGCTGTTCCTGGCCGGGGAAGCGGCGAACTTCGGCGATGAGCGCCTGCTGGTGCTCTTCGTCGGTCACCTGCACTTCGTTCTGGTTGCCGATCTCGGCGACGACGAGGCCGAGGCGCACGCGGCGCTCGGCAATGCGCTTGTACTGTTCCTTGGCGGCTTCCTCGGTCGTGCCTTCGTCTTCGAAGGACCGGCCGTGATGCTCGATCTCGTGCACGACGCGCTGCCAGATGGTGTTGAATTCGGCGTCAACCAGCTGGGCCGGAACGTCGAACTTGTGGCCATCGTCCAGGGCGTCCAGAACCTGACGCTTCATGTGCTGGCGGCCCATCGAGGCGAGGGCGTTTTCCATCTGGTCGCGGACGGCCTTGCGCAGGGCGGCAACGTCTTCGAGGCCCAGGCGCTTGGCGAAGTCGTCATCCAGTTCGCCGGCATTGGGGCCGTCGACATGGAGAACGGTCACGTCGAACACGGCCTTCTTACCGGCGAGGTCAGCGTTCTGGTAATCCTTGGGGAAGGTCACCTTGACTTCGCGGGTCTCGCCCTTCT
>CAMLOA010000195.1 GCA_946481445.1 uncultured Devosia sp.
GCGGTTGCCAGTCGGGCTCGGCAAAACGGCCCATGACATGACCGCACATGGCGTCCAGCGTGTCGCTCGTCTCCTGGTATTCCTTGATCGTATCGCGGCTGGGCGGTGCCACCTGCAGCAGGTGGACGGCCCGGCGGAAGCGCGCGTCGTTGGCGAGCAGCTTCTCATAGGCCTCCACGCGCTGGGGCAGGCCCTTGGAATAGTCGAGCCTGTCGACACCCAGGATCAGCGACTGGCCGCTGAGCGCGCGCTCCATGCGCTTGACCATTTTGGTCGCGGCGGGGCTGACGGCCAGCCGGGCAAAGGCGTCGGGGTCCGAGCCAATGGGGAAGGCGGCCACTTCGGTATGGGAGAAATCGACCACCCGCAGCGGGTTGCCGGAAATGGAGGCGGGCGCCTGGTGCTCAGCAAACTCGTTGAATGCCGCGACATCGCGGTTGGCCTGCATGCCGACAAGGTCGTAGCGCGAGAGATCCCGCATCAGATCCATGTGGTGCGGGATGGCGTAGAGCGCATCGGTGGTGGGGAAGGGGATGTGCAGATAGAAGCCGATGCGATTGCGGGCGCCCAGCTGGCGCAGTTCGCTGGCCAGCGGGATCAGGTGGTAGTCGTGGACCCAGATGATGTCGTCGGCCTTGAGCAGCGGGAGCAGGGCCTGCGCGAACTGCTGGTTGACGCGACGGTAGCCCTCGTACCAGTGCCCCTCTATGGTCGCCAGATCGAGCCTGAGATGGAAGCTGGGCCACAGGATGGAGTTTGAGAAACCGGCATAATAGGCATGGTGATCGGCCTTGGTGAGGTCGACCTGTGCCACGGACAGGCCATCCACATCCTCAAAGCGCGCGTCGCTCGATGGCGCTTCCACCAGCTTGCCGGACCAGCCGAACCAGAAGCCGTCGCGCTCGGCAAGCGTCTTGCGCAAGGCCACGGCGAGGCCGCCCGCCGCCGGGCCCTTACCCGGCGTTCTGTTGGAAACGATGATGATGCGGCTCATTATGCCCCCGTCGGTCAATTAGTGATTCAGGTCGCGATCGCGTGCCGCGAGGTCCGCCAGCCCCCTGATCAGAGCATGGACGGACGTAACGTCGGCGATGCGCATGCGCGCGGCAGTGTCACCCTCACCCAGCTTGATGCCGATGCCGCCCAGATCCTGAGCGGCAATGAAGCCATCCTCGTCGGTGGTGTCGTCGCCGATGAAGATCGGCGTGCGCCCGGCAAAGGGCTCTTCCTGCATATAGGCGCGCAGGGCCGTCCCCTTGCTGACGCTTCGCGAACGGGCCTCGATCACCATTTTGCCGGGCACGAGGGTGAAATCGGCTGCTGCCTGAACTGCTTCTTCCATGGCGACCCTGACTGCGTCTTCAAGCTCGGGCGCGCGCCGGTAATGCAGGGCGACGGCACCTTCCTTGGTCTCCATGATGAGGGCGGGATGCGCCATCACCAGTGGCTGCACGGCATGGGCGATCTCTTCGGCGCCGGTGAGCGCAGCCGGATCGATGATGTCCATGGTCCCGTCGGCCCGGCGGCGCTGCGTGCCATGGGCGCCGGCCACAGGAATATGCAAGGGCGACAGGTAGCGGTCTATATCGGCAATCTCGCGGCCGGTGAGGACCGCGAAGGCGCTGTCGAATTCGCGCATCGTTCGTTCCAGCTGCTCTGCCAGGGTGGCAGGGACGTCGATGGCCTCGGGCGTTTCGGCCAGCTCCACCAGCGTCCCGTCGAAGTCGGTAAAGATGGCTAGCAGGGGCAGGCCGGTGCCGGTTTCGGGTTGGATTTGCGACATGGTGCGCACCTCGCGGGGGAATGGTTGCAGAAGGGCAACGCATCGCAGGGCGTTTGGTTCGCCGTCACATGGCTGCCATGCCCTGACAGCTATTCTGAACGCAAGATTAATGAGCCATTCGAAGCGGGTTCAAATCCGGTCACTTATCAAGGAGCCAAGCTGACGAGAAAGACCTGACGACCATGCCGCCGATGATGTTCACCTCCCTGGTGGGACTGCTGTTCAACCTGCTGTTTGCAGGTGTGCTGCCCGCCGAGATCCATATGGGTGTGAACAAGCTGGACGGCGCGCGCGTCGCGATCTCGGCACCAAGCGTCACCCCATGATCCGATTGAACAAGATGACCCAGATCTTCATCACCGCGCTGTTCGCGCTGTCCCTGAGCTTCCTCACCTTCGCAGCCTCGTTCGCCGAGGTGCCACGCAGCGAATTCTCGCCTGCGCCGATCGCCACCCACGAATAGCGGCCCGCCGCTGCCGCCCGCGCGGCAGGAGGCGCTGCAGGCCTATGCCAAGGGAATGCCCTTGTAGCCCTTGGTCTTCTGATATTGCGCCGAGACATCGTTGTAGAAGGCGTTGATGTCGTCCAGCCGGGCGAGCAACGTCTCGCGATGGCTGCGGTCCAGGCCGGCAAGCATGGCGATGATGCTGTGGCTGGTCCAGAAGCGGTTGCTGCGATTGTAGAGCGGACGGTCGGCCGGGACGGCGTCGCGATCCGGATCGGGCACGGCATAGACGTCCTTGAGGATGGCGATGTCGTGCGGGATGCCGAAGCTGTCGCGCGTGTCTTCGTAGCTGAACAGATAGTAGAAATTGTCGAAGCCCGACCAGGTGATGCCCGAAAGGCAAAGCGAGCAGGGCTCGTGCGTCGCCAGGAACAGGCAATCCCTGACCTCGGGCCGCTGATCGGCAGGCAGCTCGAAGAAGCGTTTGATGGCATGCATCTCGCCGTGCCACATCGGGTTCTCGGTCTCGTTATTGGTCTCGGCCACCACCAGGGACAGGTCGGACTTGCGCAGGATGGCGGCGCCGAAGAGCTTGTTGCCCCCGGCGACGCCCTTCTGCGTCTTGGCGGCAATGTCGGTCTCGATGACGTCGAAGAAGCGCGCGACGAGCGTGGCGTGGTCCATGATATCCCCAAAGCAGATGCTGCCAGCCTAGCCAGCGGACGATGCCTTGGGAAGCGCTCAGGGTTTGCGCACCAGGCCGACCAGGGGCACGCCCGCTGCATCCACCAGCTGCAGCGCGTCGCCTTCCAGCCGGTAGGCGGCAGTGGCCGAAAGTGCGGCAAACAGGCGAGCTTCCTGCGCCATCACCTCTGCTGAACAGGCCATGCGCGTTCCTGCTATGGGGCCGAAGGCGAGCGCGGCCTCTTCGAACATCGCCTCGGTGAAGTAGTTGTTGCAGCTGCCATTGCCCCCGGCCCGGCGGTCGGCCGCGATGGAGAGAGTCGGCTCGGTCGCTGCCAGGACCGGGTCGCCGCCAATGCTGGTTACCATCCAGACCGTATCGAGCAGCGGCGCCAGCGCGTCGGCCGGCGGCAGCATGGCCTCCTCATCCGGCATTGGCTCGGGCTCTGGCATCGGCGCGGGGCGCGGCACCGGGTGGACGAGGATCGAGACCGGGGCGGGGGCGGCCGGGTCGACCGGAAGGGGGTCCGGATTCCTGAAGATGGGCAAGCCGCCCGAGCGGATTTCGGCGACGAGACCGAAACTGCCTCCTGATGACGCGACATGGCTGCGTACGTCGAGCATGAAGCTCAACGGCACCTGGGCCGGATGGCTGACATGAGCGGCAGCGGACACGACGGGCGCCCCCTCCGGGAGCGTGACCAGGGTGATCCACAGTTCGGTATCGGCCGGCAGAGCCATGCGCTCGCGATAAGTGACCTCGCCGGAAAAGCGCACGTCGCCGGCAAGGGCGGGCAGGCACAGCGACAGGGCGGCGACGAACAGTCCGAGCAGTCGAGCCAGCATGGTCCGGTCCTCCATCCGTACCTGCAATAATAGCGCAGGGACATGCCGGTTGCGAGACGGCGGACGGAGGATGGTTATCGCCGGACCAGAAGGGGCGGATCGAAGCGATGCTCTTCGAGGTTGTTGCCGTCGCCGCCGCGATCCACCACCAGGAAATCAGCCTCGCGCTCAAGTGGCGTCAACACGCCGTGCCAGGTGTTCATGGCGATGTTCACGCCC
The DNA here is from genome assembly GCA_946481445.1 of uncultured Devosia sp. Next base: position 3,978 of record CAMLOA010000195.1, read on the forward strand.
TGGCCAGGAGCCGGGGCGAAGGCGCGCAGGCGGACTGGAAGACCGGCTTCGTCTTCGGCGACGATGACCAGCCAAGGCACATCCGAGAGCGGGTAGAAGGCCTGGCTGCCCAGAGGATGGCGCTCCACCAGCGTCAGATCGAGCGGAAGCGCATAGGGCCGGCCGCGGAAGATCGAAATCAGCGGGCGGGGATGCACGCCGCCCAGCTCGACCCGCGCCAGATCGTGGTAGCGCTCGGTCATGCCGGCATTGATGGGATAGTGGTGGGCACCCTCGAGCTGGATGACCTGGCCGAAGGGGGCAAAGGCTTGGGCGGTCAGCGGCTCGATGATGATGGTTGTTCGGTCCGCCATGGCTCAGAACGGCAACTTGGCGTGGCGGTTGACGTCCTTGTAGAGCAGGTAGCGGAAGCGCTGCGGCCCGGCATAGCAGGCCTGCGGGCAGAAGGCGCGCAGCCACATGAAATCCCCTGCCTCGACCTCGACCCAGTCGCGGTTGAGCCGGTAGACGGCCTTGCCTTCGAGCACGTAGAGGCCGTGCTCCATGACATGGGTTTCCTCGAACGGGATGACGGCGCCCGGCTCGAGGGTAACGATGTTAACATGCATGTCATGGCGCACATCGCTGGGATCGACGAAGCGGGTCGTGCCCCAGGTGTTGTTGGTGCCGGGCATCCAGATGATCGGCTCGTCCTGCTCGTTGGCAACGAAGGACGCGGGGGGCTCAATGCCGTCGACCACCTCATAGCGCTTGCGCACCCAGTGGAACCGGGCCGGCTCAGTGGACTTGTTGACCAGTGTCCATTTGCTGCCCGGCGGCAGGAAGGCGTAGCCGCCTTCCTTGAGCAGGTGGGTCTTGCCCTCGATCGTGACGGTCACCTGGCCCGCAATCACGAACAGGACGCCTTCGGCCTCGGGATTGAGTTCGGGCCGCTCGCTGCCGCCGCCGGGGAAGACCTCGACGACATATTGCGAGAAGGTCTCGGCAAAACCGCTCATCGGCCGGGCAATGATCCAGACGCGGCTGTCGCGCCAGTGCGGCAGGTAGGAGGTGA
>CAMLOA010000196.1 GCA_946481445.1 uncultured Devosia sp.
GGCATTGGCGGGGTGACGCGGCAATGATCCGGCGTGCCAGGCTTTTGACCGGGCGTTTCATGGAGGAAGCATGCGGCAGGCTACGGTAGCGGCGGGACTTGTCGCCGGGCTGGTCGGCTACATTGGCCGCCAGGGCCGGGACGGGCTGGCGCTGGCCGCGCGTGCCGGCATCGCGGACGGATCGATCGGCGACCCGGACGCGCGACTGCCCCTCGAGGCCTATATCGATTTGCTGCGGCTGGCCCAGGCGGAACTGGACGATCCGGCCCTGGCGCTCAACTGGGCGTCGTCAGTGGGCATGCATGAGGTCTCGATCGTGGGCCTGATCATGGAGGCCTCGGCCAATATGGGGGAGGCCTTCGCCCAGATGCAGCGCTATGGCCGGCTGGCAATCGAACTCGACGATGGCGGCAGCGGCCCGCGTTTTGCCCTCCAGCCTGTCGACGGCAAGCTGCTGCTGGTGGACCGCCGCGCGCGGCCGGAGGCGGTTCCGGAGCTGACCGAAGAGACCTTTGCCCGGCTCGTTTGCGGGCCGCGCCGCTTTCTGCCGCAACCCCATGTGCTGGCCGTCCACGTCACCCACGCGGCGCCGGCGTATCGGCAGGTCTATGACCGGGTGTTTCAATGTCCCGTGCACTTTGACGCAGACGTCAATGCGCTTGAACTGCACCCGGAGGTGGCTTACTGGCCGGTGGCGCGCAATCCGCGCTATGTCTTCGGCCTGCTCTGCGAGCGCGGCGATGCACTGCTGGCGCAGGCGGCAGCGGCGGCGGGGATGCGCGGACGGCTGGAAGACGTGCTGCTGCCGCGGCTGCATATGGGCGATCCGGGTGCCGATGCCCTGGCGGGCGAGTTGGGCTGCAGCCGCTCGACTCTGTTCCGCCGCCTGCGTGAGGAAGGCACGAGCTATGCGCAGGTGCTGGACGGCCTGCGGCGGAACCTGGCCCTGCAATACCTGCGCGGGGGCAGGGTGTCGGTGAACGAAGTGGCCTACCTGGTCGGGTTTTCCGAGCCGGCGGCCTTCTCGCGGGCCTTCCGGCGCTGGACCGGGCAGGCACCGGGCCGCTTCCGCCATTCCGCTAAAATTTGAATCAATTCCATCCACTTAAGTTCAGTGCCCGCAAGAAAGTGCCGGGCATCGTCGGGGTCCATGTATTCGGCAGAAGCCGGGAGAAGACCGATGAGCGAGCTTGAACAAGGCCAGCGGGCGTTTTCGAGTTTCCGTGTTTTGAACGGCGACGACAATCACTCCGAGCGGGAGCACCTCTTCCGCAACATGGCGCAATTGTTCAGCTACGTGTCGGACCGGTGCGACGACGAGCAGGTGGCCCAGTATGATGAGGTGCTTTGCCAGCTAGCCGAACTGGTCGAGGTCGAGGCGCGTGCGCATGTGGCCAAGCTGCTGGCCCCGCTGGAACGCGCGCCGGGCACCGTGGTGGTCAAGCTTGCCAATGACGATATAGAGGTGGCGCGGCCGCTGCTGGAATTCTCCAGCGTGCTCAGCGACGATGACCTGATCGACATTATCGGCCGCCATGGCGAGGAACACCGTGTGGCCATTGCCGGCCGGCAGAGCGTGACCGAGCGGGTGGGCGAGGCCATTGTCGAGCACGGCCAGAAATCGTCGGTTGTCCGGCTGGTGCGCAACAACAATGCCGAGTTCGACAAGGCGACGCTGGAAAAGCTGGTGGAGCGTGCCACGCGCGACGCCGATATCGCCGCCGACCTGCGCGGCCGCCCCGATATCGACTGGAAGTCGCTGCGCGGCGAGATCGACAACGTCGCTACCCAGGTGCTCGAATCGCTGTCCGAGATGAATCGCGGGATCGATCCGGTGGCCGCGGGCAAGGTCAACTCGGTCGTCTACAACCGCATCCGCAACAAGGCCGGTTTCACTGCCGCGCAGTGGAAGGTGGCCTATAACCAGGTCAAGGCCCTCAGCGACCGCAAGCAGCTCGATGACCGCGCCTTGTCCCGCTTCGCGCGCTTCGGCTATGGCCATCATTGCGCCGCGGCGCTGGTGGTGATGCTGCGCGTGGCGCCCGAAGTCTTCGTCAAGTGGCTGGCCAGCCAGGATTATGTCGCCATCACCGTGGCATTGCGGGCGGCGGGCCTCACCCCAGACCTGTTCGGCTCGATCATGGCCATCCTGCCGTGGCGCGATCTGCCGACCGATGCCGACAAGCGCCTGGTGGTCAGCCGCTTCGAGGCCATCGAGAAGGATGAGGCGGTGGGCATCTTTGAGCTCTGGCGGGCCCATGCCTTCCGCAAGCGCGCCGCCAGCGAGGAGCGCCAGGCGGCCAGGGCCTAGTCGCTCCGCACAAACCGGCACGCCGACAAACTTCGCACTGGACCACAGCGTCGAACTGGATATAAAGATATCTTTATATCTGGTGAGGCGCGCGTGGCTGAGTTGTCTGATCTGGTGGGAGTGCTCAAGGCGGCGGGGGAGGGGACCCGGCTGCGGCTGCTCGCCTTGCTGGCCGATGGCGACCATTCGGTCAAGGACCTCACCGAAATCCTCAAGCAGAGCCAGCCGCGCGTGTCGCGACATCTCAAGCTCCTGGCCGATGCCGGACTGATCGAGCGCAATGCCGAGGGCGCCTGGGCCTATTACGGACTCTCCGCCGAAGGCGATGGGGCCGCTCTGGCCCAGTGGCTGATCGAACGAATGGACCCCAACGACCCCGATCGCCGCCGCGACAGGGAGCGCCAGCTGGCCGTGCGCGACGCCCATCGCGCGCTGGCCGGGCAATACTTTGCCAAGGTCGCGGGAAGCTGGGATCTGCTCAAGACCCTGCACGTGCCCGAGGCAGCCGTGGAGGCTGCGGTCGTTGCCGCGCTGGACGGCCGCAAGGTCGACACCCTGATCGATCTGGGGACAGGCACGGGGCGCATGCTCGAAGTGCTCGCCGACAGCTACCGGCGCGGCATCGGCATCGATTCGAGCCGGGAAATGCTGGCCGTGGCCCGTTCGCGCCTGGCCAGCGCCGGCATCGTGCATGCGCAGGTGCGGCTGGGTGACATCGGCGATGTCGACCTCAACGCCGGACCGGCCGATGTGGTGGTGATCCACCAGGTGCTGCACTATTTCGACGATCCGGGCCGAATGCTGGCGCAGGCTCGGCGCCTGCTCAAGCCGGGGGGGACGATGGTGATCGTCGATTTCGCCCCGCACGACCTCGAATTCCTGCGCGGCGAGCATGCCCACCGGCGGCTCGGCCTGTCGCAATCCCAGATGAGCGGCTGGGCCGCTGCCGCCGGCCTCGCAGTGGACGCGGTGCGCGAGTTTCCCAGCCAGAACAGTGAACGTGGACTGACGGTTTGCCTGTGGCGCCTCAGCGACAAGACCTAACGGAACATCCCATGCTCGACGACAATGCCCGCGCCAGCCGCCAGGTCGCGGAGAAGCGCCCGGACCTGCAGATATCCTTCGAATTCTTCCCGCCCAAGACGGACGTGATGGAAGAGCGGTTCTGGGATTCGGTGCACAAGCTGGCGCCCCTGCATCCCCGCTTCGTGTCGGTAACCTATGGCGCGGGCGGCACGACGCGGGAACGCACCCTGCGCATGGTCAGCCGCATCAAGAACGATACCGGCGTCGATGCCGCCGCGCACCTGACCTGCGTGGGCGCGACGCGCGACGAGGTCGATGCCGTGGTGCGTGGCTACCAGGCGGCCGGCATCACCCGCATCGTGGCCCTGCGTGGCGATCCGCCCGAGGGTGTCGGCCAGCCGTTCACGCCGCATCCGGACGGCTACCAGAATGCGGCCGACCTCGTGGCCGGCATCCGCCGGATCGGCGATTTCGATATTTCCGTCGCCGCCTATCCGGAGCGGCATCCGCAGAGCCCGGACTGGCAGGCCGACATCGACAATCTCAAGCGCAAGCTGGATGCCGGGGCAACGCGCGCCATCACGCAGATGTTCTTCTCCAATACCGATTTCCTGCGCTACCTGGACCGCGCCCGCGCTGCCGGGGTTACGGCGCCCATCGTGCCGGGCATTCAGCCCATCCACAGTTTCAAGCAGATTTCCGGCTTTGCCGCGCGCTGCGGCGCCTCGATACCGGCCTGGGTTGCGGATCGCTTCGAGGGGCTGGAGGACGATCCGGAGACCCATGCGCTGGTAGCCTCGGCCGTCGCGGCCGAGCAGGTGACCGAATTGCTCGACGAGGGCGTCACCGAGTTCCACTTCTACACCCTCAACCGTGCCAATCTGGTGCTGGCGCTGGCGCGCCTGCTCGGAAGGCGCCCGCAGTGAGCGTGCTGGCCACCTGCCATTGCGGGTGCGTGCGGCTGGCACTGGCCGAACCGCCAGTGACGGTCACCGATTGCAACTGCTCGATCTGCCGGCGCTACGGCGTGCTTTGGGCCTACTACAGGCCCGACCAGGTCGTCATTTCGGGCGGCAGGACCGAGACCTATCGCTGGGGCGCGCGCACGCTTGCCTTCCACCGCTGCGCTACCTGCGGCTGCGTTACCCACTGGGCCTCCGAGCCGCCGCGGGCCGCCGATCGCATGGGCATCAATGCCCGCCTGCTCGACCCTGCGGTGCTGGCCCGCGCCCGGGTCCGCCATCTCGATGGCGGCGGGTCGGAGCGCTACATCGACTGAGTCAGAAGTGCGGTTAACCTTGCATTCACCATGATCTGGTGCCATCAGGTCGCGCCCGCATGCGTCCGCGGCCTGAACCCGCGTCATTCAGGCCCCGTTCATCGGGCGGGAGTCGTCGTCGGATTGCCGGGGCCTATCCACAAAATGGCCATGAATTCCGGCTCCTTTCCGCCCCCGGGGCGGAGCAACTGGGACGTGGGACCATGAATATCGACCGCCGAATTACCAATGGCCTGGCCTGGGCCGGTGTCGTGCTTGTCGTCGGCGTGCCGACGGCCGACCTGTTGTCGGCGCAGTTCATGGGGCGCGGCGAGGCACCAAGCGTTGCGGTGATCGAGCCGGTATCGCCGACACCTGCGCCGGCCAGCCAGCGTCCGGCCGCGCCTGCCGTGGTGCCGCAG
>CAMLOA010000197.1 GCA_946481445.1 uncultured Devosia sp.
CCATGCCGGTTTCGGCCTGGAGCTTCACGAGGAGATCGAGGATCTGCTTCTGGATGGTGACGTCGAGGGCCGTGGTCGGCTCGTCGGCGATCAGCAGCTTGGGGTTGCAGGCCAGGGCGATGGCGATCATCACGCGCTGGCACTGGCCGCCGCTCATCTGGTGCGGAAAGGCCCCGAGCCGTTCGGCGCCGTCGCGAATGCCGACCAGGCGCAGCAGTTCGATGGCCCGATCCCGCGCCGCCCGGCCCTTGAGGCCCATATGGCGGGTCAGCACTTCCTCGATCTGGAAGCCGATGGTGAAGCAGGGATTGAGGCTGGCCACGGGCTCCTGGAAGATCATGGCAATATCCTTGCCGATGATCTTGCGCCGCTCGGCCGGGCTCATGGCCAGCAGGTCCTTGCCTTCGAAGCGCAGCATGTCGGCGGTGACCGTCGCCGTCGCTGGAAGCAGGCCCATCGTGGCCAGCATGGCGACCGACTTGCCCGATCCCGATTCACCCACGATGGCCAGCACTTCGCGGGCGTCCACCGAGATGTCGATGCCGTCGACGGCCTTGAACAGGCCCACCGAGGTATCGAAGGCAACCGTCAGGTTCCTGATTTCAAGCAGGGGCATGGTCAGCTCCTCTTGAGCTTGGGATCGAGCGCGTCGCGCAGGCCGTCGCCGACGAGGTTGATCGCCAGCACGGTGATGAGAATGGCCAGGCCGGGGAAGGTCACGACCCACCAGGCGCGCAGGATGAACTGGCGCGCTTCGGCCAGCATGGTGCCCCATTCGGGCGTTGGCGGCTGGGCGCCAAGGCCCAGAAAACCGAGCGCGGCCGCGTCGAGGATGGCGCTCGAAAAGCTCAGCGTGGCCTGGACAATCAGCGGCGCCAGGCAATTGGGCAGGATGGTTCTGAACATCAGACGCAGGTGGCCGGCACCGGCGACGCGCGCGGATGTCACATAGTCTTTCCCCAGTTCGCCCAGCACTGCCGAGCGTGTGAGCCGCACGAAATGCGGCTGCAGCACCAGCGCGATGGCGATCATCATGTTGAGCAGGCCCGGCCCGAGGATGGCAACCAGAACGAGGGCCAGCAGCAGCGAGGGAAAGGCCAGGATCAGGTCCATGATGCGCATGAGCACGGTATCGACCCAGCCGCCGGCATAGCCAGCGACGAGGCCGAAAATGACGCCGGCCACGAGCGCAATGAGCACGACCACGGTGCCGATCAGCAGGGAGTATTGCGCGCCGTGGATCAGGCGAGAGAGGATATCGCGCCCCACCGCATCGGTGCCGAGCAGGAACTGGGCACGCCCGCCCTCGACCCACGAGGGCGGCAGGAGCAGCGCATCACGATACTGTTGGATCGGGGAATGGGGCGCCAGCCAATGCGCGAATATGGCGGTCAGGACCAGCAGGATGAAGACCACCAGGCCGATGACGGCGCCGCGATTGACCGAGAAATAGTACCAGAACTCGCGTGCCCGGATCAGCGCACTGATCCTGGGGGCCGTCTTGGGGTCGGCGACGGTGACGGGATTGGACATGTCGCCTCCTAGTTGTGCCGGATGCGGGGATTGATGAGCCCATAGAGCACATCGACGATGAGATTGACGGCCATGACGATCAGCGCGATCAACAGCAGCCCCGCCTGCACCACCGGATAGTCGCGGCGGGAGATGGCGTCGACCATCCACTTGCCGATGCCGGGCCAGGAGAAGATGGTTTCGGTGAGAATGGCGCCGGCCATCATCACCCCGACCTGCAGGCCGATCGTGGTCACCACAGGGATCAGGGCGTTGCGAAGCGCGTGCTGGCCGATGACCTGGTGCGGCGCCAGGCCTTTGGCCCGGGCGGTGCGGACATAGTCCTCGCCGAGCACTTCGAGCATGGCCGAGCGGGTCTGCCGCGCAATGACCGCGAGCGGAATGGTCCCCAGCGTGATCGTGGGCAGGATCAGGTGCCGCAGGGCGGAGGTGAAGGCGCCATCCTGCCCGGAGAGCAGGGCATCGATGGTCATGAAGCCGGTGGTGGTGGGAAAGAAATACAGCAGGTCTATGCGGCCCGACACCGGTGTCCAGCCCAGATAGCCCGAAAAGAAGATGATGAGCAGCAAGCCAAGCCAGAAGATGGGCATGGAATAGCCCACAAGGGCGGTCCCCATCAGCGTCTGATCATACCAGGAGCCGCGCTTGACCGCGGCGATCACGCCGGCGGGAATGCCCAGGATGACGGCGAACAGCGTGGCGCAGAGCGAGAGTTCCACCGTCGCCGGGAACAGGGTCAGGAAATCGCGGATCACCGGGCGCTTGGTGGAGATCGAGGTGCCGAAATCCCCCTGGAAGATGCCAGCGAGGTAGTCCCAGTATTGCACCCAGATCGGCCGGTCATAGCCGAACTGGACGATCAATTCCTGGTAGCGCTCGGGCGTGACGCTGCGCTCGCCGGCGATCAGCAGGATGGGATCGCCCGGCAGGATGCGGACGAAGGCGAAGGCCACGATCGTGATGCCGATAAAGGTCGGCACGATCAGCAGCAGGCGATTGAGAATGAAGCGGATCATGTCTTGACCGGGATGCCGGGGGCAGCCGCGCCGCCCCCGGTCTTAGTCCCGATTACTCGGCGATGTCGACGCCGTCAAAGGCGTGCGTGCCCTTGGGGTCCATGACGTAGCCGGTGACCTTCTTGCTCATGGGCATGAAGACCAGCGAATGTGCGATGGTTGCCCACGGGGCTTCGCGCTTGAACACGACCTGGGCTTCTTCATAGAGCTTGGCGCGTTCGGCCTGGTCGGAGATCACCTTGGCCTGCTGGATGAGGGAGTCGAATTCCTCGTTGCACCACTGGGCGCGGTTGGCGCTGCCAACGGCATCGCAACCGAGCAGCACGGCCAGGAAGTTGTCCGGGTCGCCATTGTCGCCGGTCCAGCCGAGCAGCACGGCACCATCGCGGTCCACGGCCGACGACTGCGCCAGGTATTCGGCCCATTCCATCGAGACGATCTCGACGGTGACACCCACTTCGGCAAAGTCGGCCTGGATGAGTTCGGCCATGCGGCGGGCGTCCGGGTTGTACGGACGCGACACCGGCATCGCCCAGACCTTCATCGAGAGGTTCTCGACGCCGGCTTCGGCCAGGGCCGCCTTGGCGGCTTCGGGATCATAGGGGTCGTCGACGGTGGCTTCGTCATAGGACCACATGGTCGGCGGGATCGGGTTCTTGGCGACGCTGGCCTGGCCGGCGAAGACGGCCTCGATGATGGCGTCCTTGTCGATCGCCATGTTGAGCGCCTTGCGGACAGCGGCATTGTCGAAGGGCGGCTGCTGGGTGTTGTAGGCGAGGAAGCCGATATTGAGGCCTTCCTGGACCAGCATCTGCAGGTTCGGATCGTTCTGGATGACCTGCAGGTCAGCCGGGTTCGGATAGGGCATCACATGGCATTCGCCGGCCTGCAGCTTCTGCAGGCGGACGGCCGGGTCGGTGGTGATGGCGAAGACCAGGTCGTCGATCGGCTGCACGCCGCCCCAGTAGTCGTCGAAGCTGGCATAGCGGATGGCCGCATCCTGCTGGTAGTTCACGAACTGGAACGGACCGGTGCCGATCGGCTGCTGGTTGAGCATGTCCATGGTGCCGGCCGCTTCGAGCTGGGCGGCGTATTCGGCCGACAGGATCGAGGCGAAGTCCATGGCCAGGTTGGCGATGAACGGGGCTTCGGGGCGGGTCAGGGTGAACTTGACCGTGTAGTCATCGACCTTTTCGATGGAGCTGATCAGGTCGCCCATCGACATGGAATTGAAGTATTCCCAGGTGATGCCGGTGGAGTAGGCGTGCCACGGGTGATCGGCCTTCCACTGGCGCTCGAAGCTGAACAGCACGTCGTCGGCATTGAAGTCGCGGGTCGGGGTGAAGTACTCGGTGGTGTGGAACTTCACGCCCTGGCGGAGCTTGAACGTATAGGTCAGGCCGTCTTCGGAGACCTCGTAGCTCTCGGCCAGGCCGGGCTCGGTGGTCGAGGCGCCCTTGGTGAACTGCACCAGGCGGTTATAGATGGGACGGCTGGACGCATCGAAGGTGGTGCCGGCCGTATAGGGGGCCGGATCGAAGCCTTCCGGCGAGCCCTCAGAGCAATAAACGAGGGTCTTGGCCTGCGCTGCACCAGCGGTGAGCGCCACCACGGCGGACGCCGCGAGCAGGGCTTTCATCAATTTCATGATTGTTGTCTCCCGAAACATTTTTGCGCACCCGGCTTGCCTACCGGGGCTTGAAACCTACCAAATCCCAGTTTTTTGGAAGACGCAATGGGAGAGTTTGACCAATTGGTCAATTGAATGGCCGGCAAATGCACATTCCACAGGAATGGACGGTTTTTTCCATATCCGTTCGGCCCGCACCGATGGCCTTGACCCGCCCCGGGCGCTGGTGCTCGATGGCGGCATGACCCAAAGCATCGCCACCGTCGCCCTGCTCGTCCGCGAATATGACGAAGCCATAGCGTTTTACCGGGACCTGCTCGGCTTTTCGCTCATTGCCGATACCGACATGGGTGGCGGCAAGCGCTGGGTCGTGGTGGCGCCGCCGGGCGGGCGCGGCGCCCGGCTGCTGCTGGCGCGCGCCGATGGCCCGCAGCAGGTGGCAGCGATCGGCAACCAGTCCGGCGGGCGGGTGATGTTCTTCCTCGAGACCACCGACTTCGCCGCCGACCATGCCCGCATGTCGGCAGCCGGCGTATCGTTCCTCGAGGCGCCCCGGCACGAGCCCTATGGCAGCGTGGCGGTGTTTGCCGATCTCTATGGGAACAAATGGGACCTCATCGAACCGCGCTGATGGCGGCCCTCGTGCTCTGGGCGCTGCCTGCGGCGGCGCAGGAGCCCGGTTGGCACTATTCCCCCCTGCCCGGGGAGGGCGACCGGGCCACGCTGGGCTGCGACCGCGACGCCACCCCGTCCGACTTCGTCTGCCTGGCCGTGCGCTGCGAGGACGATTATCTGCCGGGGGTATATGTGCATGTGCCCGGCGGTGCCGCCGCCG
>CAMLOA010000198.1 GCA_946481445.1 uncultured Devosia sp.
TCGGCCACCAGGCCTATCCGCACAAGATCCTGACCGGCCGCCGCGACCGCATCCGGACGCTGCGGCAGAAGGATGGCCTCAGCGGCTTCACCCGCCGTGCCGAAAGCGAATACGACCCGTTCGGCGCTGGCCATTCGTCCACATCGATCTCGGCGGGGCTCGGCATGGCGGTGGCGAGCGATCTGCTGGGCCACCCTCGCAACGTCGTCGCCGTCATTGGCGACGGCGCCCTGTCCGCCGGCATGGCCTATGAGGCCATGAACAATGCCGGCGCCATGGATGCCCGGCTGATCGTCGTGCTCAACGACAACGACATGTCCATCGCGCCGCCTACCGGGGCCCTGCGCACCTATCTGGCGCGCCTCGTCTCGGGTCCGGTCTATCGCGGCACGCGCGAGGCCGCCAAGAATGTCGTCAGCAAGCTGCCCAAGCTGTTGCACGAGCCGGCCCGCAGGACCGAGGAATTCGCGCGCTCCTTCTTCACGGGCGGCACCCTGTTCGAGGAACTGGGCTTCTACTATGTCGGCCCGATCGACGGGCATGATCTGGATAGCCTCCTGCCCATTTTCGACAATGTGCGCGAGGCGGGAAACGGGCCGATCCTGGTTCATGTCGTCACCAAGAAGGGCAAGGGCTATGCCCCGGCCGAGGACTCGGCTGACAAGTATCACGGCGTCTCCAAGTTCAACGTCATCACCGGCGCCCAGGCCAAGGCCGTTTCCAACGCCCCGTCCTACACCAATGTCTTCGCCGAGAGCCTGATCCAGGAAGCCAACGACGATCCGCGCATCGTCGCCATCAATGCCGCCATGCCCTCGGGCACCGGTCTCGACAAGTTCGGGGAAGTCCATCCCACCCGCGTCTTCGACGTCGGCATTGCCGAGCAGCATGCAGTGACCTTCGCAGCGGGCCTCGCCAGCGAAGGCATGCGCCCCTTCTGCGCCATCTATTCCACCTTCCTTCAGCGGGCCTACGACCAGGTCGTGCATGACGTGGCCATCCAGCACCTGCCCGTTCGCTTTGCCATCGACCGCGCCGGCTTTGTCGGTGCCGATGGGCCTACCCATGCCGGCAATTACGACAATGCCTATCTCGGTGCCCTTCCGGGCATGGTGCTGATGGCTGCCGCCGACGAAGCGGAATTGCGCCACATGGTGGCCACCGCGGCGGCCCATGACAGTGGTCCGATTGCTTTCCGCTATCCCCGGGGCGAGGGCCTTGGTGTCGACTTGCCGGCGCGCGGGGAAAAGCTGCCCATCGGCAAGGGCCGGATCGTCAGGCAAGGCGGCACGATCGCCATCCTCAGCTATGGCACCCGCCTGGGCGAGGTTCTGGCAGCTGCCGACAAGCTTGCCGCCCTCGGCCTCAACCCGACGGTCGCCGATGCCCGCTTCCTCAAGCCGCTGGACCAGGAGCTCGTCGCGCGGCTTGCCAGCACGCATGATGTGCTGCTGACCACCGAAGAGGGCTCCATCGGCGGTTTCGGCAGCCATGTCGGCACGTTCCTTGCCACCCAAGGGCTGCTCGACGGCAAGCTCCGCTTCCGGCCGCTGATGATCCCTGATCGCTTCGACGAGCACGCCTCGCAGGCCGACATGTATGCCGCTGCCGGCCTTGATCGCGCCGGCATCGTGGCCACGGCGCTGTCGACGCTGGGCTTCGACCAGGCCGCCATGGCCAAGGCCCTGGGCCAGATCACCTGATGTAACTGGTCGGCACACCCGTCGCCAGCTTCACCGTCTCCATCGAGATATAGGCCGACATGTCGAACAGCTCGACCCGGCCCACGAGCTGTTTGTAGATGACGTCATAGTGCTCCACATTGGGGAGCACCAGCTTGAGGATATAGTCGAAATTGCCGGTCAGCCGGTGCACTTCGACGATCTCCGGAATGGTGCTGACCGCGGCGTGAAACTGCTCCAGCCACCCCGCTTCGTGGCGCCCGGTCCGCACGATCACGAACACCGTCGTCGGCAGGTTGACCTTGCCACGGTCGAGCACCGCCACGCTTGAGGCGATATAGCCCTCTTCGCGCAGCCTCGTGATGCGCCGTGAACAGGCCGAGGGAGACAGCGCCACCGCCTCGGCAATGTCGCTCACTGGCGTTTCGGCATTGGCCTGCAGCAGGTCGAGAATCTTGCAGTCGCGATCATCAAGCATGGTGATGATCATGCACAACATCACCGAATATCGCAAACATTTGGCGCAATTATCCAAAAATGCGCTGTGAATCTGCACATAATCGTGACCAGAACGTGCAGATTGCGCGCCGCTTGCTCGGCAGCTGCGGCATAGTGGGTGTCACTGAGGGAGGCATACGCATGAAAACCATCGGCCTGATCGGCGGCATGAGCTGGGAATCCACCGCCGTCTACTATCGGCTCATCAATGAGGCGGTCCGGGCTGAGCGTGGCGGCCTCCACTCGGCGGAAATCGCCCTGCGCTCGCTTGATTTCACCCGTGTCGTGGCATTGCAGCAGGCCGGGCGCTGGGACGAGGCCGGGCGCCTGCTCGGCCATGCCGGTGCCGGTTTGGCCCGTGCCGGAGCGGCCTGCGTGCTCATCTGCACCAATACCATGCATCTTGTGGCCGAGCCGGTTGCGGCCATGAGCGGCGTGCCGCTGATCGACATCATCGACGAGACCGCCGCTGCCCTGCGCGCCGATGGCAAGCGCCGCCCGCTCTTGCTGGCCACCCGCTACACCATGGAGCACGGCTTCTACACCGAGCGCATGGCCCGCCACGGCATCGAGGTGGTGACGCCCGCCGCCGCGGACCGCGCCGTCGTCCATGGCATCATCTTCGATGAACTCTGCCAGGGCCGGATCGAGCCTGTGTCCCGCCAGCTCTACCGGGACATTGTCGGCACAGCCCTCCGGCAGGGCATAGACTCGGTCATCCTGGGCTGCACCGAGATTTCGCTGCTGGTCGATCCCGATGCCCTGCCGGTCCCAGGCTACGACTCCACCGCGATCCACGCACAGGCGGCCGTCCGCTTCGCCCTGGCCGACGATCTGGATCGGGCCGCCTGAGCGATGTGCCGCTTCCTCGCCTATACCGGGGAGCCGGTCTTCCTTGATACGCTGCTGATCGAGCCGGCCTCTTCGCTGGTCAGCCAGTCGCTGGCCGCGCGTGAAGCCAAGACCGTGGTCAATGGCGATGGCTGCGGCGTCGGCTGGTATGGCGCCCGTCCCGAACCCGGCCTTTATCGGGGTACGCTGCCGGCCTGGTCGGATGCCAACCTGGCATCGCTCTGCCACCAGGTCAGTGCGTCCATGTTCCTGGCCCATGTGCGGTCCGCCACATCGGGCGAGGTGTCGACGGCCAATTGCCATCCCTTCGCCGCAGGCCGGCACCTGTTCATGCATAACGGGCAGATCGGCGGCTACGAAAGCATCCGTCGCTCGATCGAGGCCATGATCCCGGATCATCTCTATGCCCGCCGCCGCGGCAATGGGGACAGCGAAGCCATCTTCCTGGCCGCACTTGGACAGGGACTTGCCGAAGTGCCGGTCGAAGCCCTGTCACGAACTCTTTCAGCGTGCCTGGGCTTGATGCAGGCCGCCGGCATCGAAACGGCCCTGCGCTTCACGGCCATCCTCGCCGATGGCGAGGTCCTGCGGGCCTTCCGCTGGGCCAGCGACGACAGGCCGCCTTCGCTCTACTGGCGTCAGCTCGAAACCGGCTTTGCCATTGCGTCCGAGCCTTTCGGCGAACCGGGGCAGTCCTGGAAAGCAGTACCGCCCGGCAGCGTCATGACGGCCGGGCGGGACGAAGTGGTCTTCGATGATTTTGCCGTCGCCGAGCGGCCTTCGCGTCGGCCTCAGTCTTCCGGCGGTGCCGCGACCATGCCCAGCGCGCTCATATAGAGTTCAAGCAGGGCTTCCTGCTCCATGCGCTCATTGGCATCCTGCTTGCGGATGGCCACGATCTTGCGCAGGATTTTGGTGTCGAAGCCGTTGCCCTTGGCCTCGGCATAGATTTCCTTGATGTCGGCGGCAATGGCCGCCTTTTCTTCTTCCATGCGCTCGATGCGCTCGATGAAGGCCCGGAGCTGGTCCTGGGCAACGCTGTCTTCGACGGCCATGCTGTCTTGCCTCTGCAAATTCGAGGCTTCGTTCAACCCCAGCGCGCCGCCCGGTTCAACCCCTTTGTCGCCCAATCCACATGCAGCGCCGCAAGCATGGCCGCAATTCCGTCAAATCGCCTGTTTTGCCATTGACCAATGCAGCACCATGGGCTCAAAGAAGGCACGTTTTCCGCATGATCTCCGGCACGCAATTGCTCCATCCCCGTCTCGGCCTGACCCTGATCGGCGCGATCGTTTCGAGCCTTGCCTTTTTCGCCACACCGGCAAAGGCCGATCTGCGCGTCTGCAACGAAACCGCCAATCTGGTTTCGGTCGCTCTGGGCTATCGTGCCGAGCGCGGCTGGATGAGTGAGGGCTGGTGGCAGACCCCGCCCGGCGACTGTCGTGTGCTCTACCAGGGCGACCTGGACCGCCGCTACTACTACATTTTCGCCGCCGACGATGTGGCGGGGGGTGCGTGGGAAGGGTCTGTGTTCATGTGCACGCGCGACGAGACCTTCACCATCTTCGGGGTTGAGGATTGCCTCGCCCGCGGCTATGAGCGCACCGGTTTCTTTGAAATCGATACTCAGAACCGGACCGACTGGACCCTGCAACTCACCCAGGACGCTGCCGGACCGGCCGTGGTGGGTCCCGGTGGTGAAGATCTCGAAGACCCCACATTCCTTGTCGACCCCGACGACGTCACCCTCGACGCCCCGCAGGACGACATAACGACCGAAGGTACGGACAGCCAATGAGACGCATGAGACGCGCGAAGATCCTCGCCACCCTTGGGCCCGCCAGCCACGAGGAGAAGATGATCGAGGAACTCGCTCGGGCAGGTGCGGACGTCTTCCGCATCAACATGAGCCATGCCAGCCACGACCTGCTGCGCCAGACGGTCGAGCGC
>CAMLOA010000199.1 GCA_946481445.1 uncultured Devosia sp.
CCTGCTCTCCGACGAGCCGGCCTGGCGCCTGCCCATCATCTACCAGACCGGCCTGTGCTAAGAGCGCCTGCGACAGAACGAACGCGCCACGCAGGCCTACCAGCATATCATCGAGATGGCCACGCAGCCGCCGGGACGCGAAAACCTTTCCCCCGAGATGACCGAACTGGCACGCATGGCGCAATGGCGCATCGGCCAGCTCGATTGGAGCGACCGCACCGAGCAACAGCTGAGCCGGTTTTTCAGCGCCACCACGCCGCCCACCCCTTCCGCCCTACCCACCACCCCAGCCAATGACGCCCATGGAAGCCCTGCAGCATCACCAGGAACTCTGTAACGAAATCCACCAACTCGCGCTTGAGGAGAATCGTTTTCTCCAACAGCACCGCCGCGTGCCCGACAGCGCGTTGCTCGAGAAGAAGAAATCCCTGTTGGCCCGGCTCGATGAGACGCTGGCCGCCCTGCGCGCGGTGCCGCGCCACCAGGCCGAGGGCGCGGCCTTCCGCACCGCGCTGGACAAGACCCGCGACCGCATCCTCCAAATCCTGCAGCTCGACAAGGAGAACGAGCAGCTGCTGCTTCGCTTCAGCCTGGCCGGCGCCGGCCCCGTGGCGACGGCGGCCCCCACTCCACCCAGCGCCTCCCTCCTGCAGAGGATCTACCAGCGGCACAGCTGACTTTGCCCCACGAGGGCCGGCGGGATCGTGCGACAACTCCCGCGATACGGCAAAAGTTGCCTGTAAAAAGGCCGATATACGACGCGTGGTCCAGATATCGGCAACTACCCCACCCGCGCTGACCGTGGACGATCTCGTCCGGGAGCTGGAGCGCCTGCCCTCGGCCCCGCGCGTCCTGCCGCGCCTTAAAATCCTGCTGCGCGATGGCAATTCCTCGATGCACGAGGTCGTCGACCTGGTGCGGCTTGATCCCGGCATCGCCGCCCGGGTGTTGCAGTTCGGCAACAGCATGTATTTCAGCCGCGGCCTCCGGTGCTATACCGTGGAGGAAGCCGTCAATCGGATCGGCTACGAGCAAATCTATGAACTCGTCGCAACGGCGGTCGCCTCACAGGTGCTGGTGCGCCCGCTCGCGACCTACGCGCTCGAGGCTGATGAACTCTGGCACCGCTCCATCGCCTGCGCCCTGGCAGCCGAGGCGCTAGCGGAACGCACTCACGCCGACCGCAGCGTGGCCTACACCATCGGCCTCCTGCACAATCTGGGCATGGTCGCGATCGACGACTGGGCCGTTCGCAACCGGCCGGACCTGCGCTTCGTGTCCGCGGAGCTGCCCTTGGAATGTTGCGAGGCCGAGCGTGCCGCGTTGGGCTTTCACCAGGCCGAGACCGGCGCCGCGCTCCTGCGCCTGTGGGAGTTCCCCCCGGTCATGTCCGAACCCGTGCGCTGGCAATATCTGCCCAACGGAACGGCCGTGCACTACCCGCTGTCCGCGCTGCTACATGTCGCCAAGTGGATCCGCACCGCGGTCCTGCACCCAACGGCATCGCGTCCACCCTCGGTCGCACACTTGTTGGGTCGGATGGGATTGAACCAGAGTCAGCTCGAAGGACTGGTCGGCCAGGTCACGGCCAGGCTCCGCACCATCCGGCAGCAACTCGAGGTCACGGAAGCCGGCATGACCCTGCGTTTCCCCGGCGGCGACCGGACCGTGCCCGGAACCGGTTGAGCCGTCCCGGGGCGCATGAGACCGTGCCGGGGACGGTCGCAGGCAAAGAATTTGAAGGACAGGGCCGGGCGGCGGTGTTATGCTCGGGTTCGCAATCCGAACCCATCCCATGAACCGCCCGTCTCCCGATGATCCGCTTGATCCCCTGCTAGATCGCTGGGCGTCAACGCCCGAGCCCTCCCCTCGCCTCGCGGCGGAAGTCTGGCAGCGCATCGCCACCGGCGAGGCCCAGGCACGCCGCGAACGCGGCCCATGGGCCAGCTTTGAGCTGTGGTTGGAGCGCCCCATTTTTGCCATAGGTTTTGTGGCCGCATGCGCCCTGCTGGGCATTTTTCTGGCCGAGATCCGCATCGGCCATGTCCAACGCGAGCGCAATGCCCAGCTGGCGCGCAGCTACCTGCAGCTGATCGATCCGCTCGTCGCCACAACCGAACCGGAGCGCCGCTCATGAAACACCCGATCCTGATCCTGCTCCTCGGGCTGGCCGTGGGTACCGCCACCCATCTGGCCTATTTCCAGCATCGCGAACCCGTGCCCACCGACACGCTCGAAGGCCAGCTTGCCTGGATGCGCACGGAGCTCGGCCTGACCGAGGTGCAGTTTGCCCGCATCAGGGAACTGCACCAAGCCTCGCACCCCCGGCTGCGGGCCATGTCGGCGCAGGTTGCGCTGATGCAGGCGGAGTTTGCGGAATTTGAACGCACCCGCCGCACGGCCGACCGCGTGGATTTCCTCGAATTCGCCCGCTTTGTCGAGGAGCGGCGCGAACTGAACAAACGTTGCCTGGATTCAACCCGGCAACTGGTCCTTGCCTCGGCCGAGGTCATGACTCCCGAGCAGCGTCGGCAATACATCCAGCTCGTTGCGACCGCGGAACCCCTGGTCGACGCGCTGCTGAATTGATCTCCCGGCGCCCGCCCCGCGCTTTGTGCCCAACGACCCCGCATCCGACCAAGCCGGTCTGCTTGCACTGCAACAGGGCGAGGCATCAGCCCTCAATCACCTGATCGCGCGCTGGCAACGTCCCCTGCACAGCTTCGCGTTTCGCTACTGTCAGAACCGGTCCGACGCCGACGACCTCGTTGCCCAGACCTTCGTGAAGCTCTACCAGCAACGTCTGCGCCTTCGTCCGGACACCCGGGTCAGCGCGTGGCTCTTCACCACGCTCACGAATCTATGTCACAATCACCACCGGTGGCAGCGCCGGCATCCGACCGTGAACCTCGAGCCGCGTCAGACGGATGGCACCGGCGGACCGGCCCGGGGCCCGTTTCAGGATGATATTGCCTCGGAACAGGCGGCACCCGACCAGGCGCTGGTCCAGGATGAAACGCTGGCCACCGTGCGCGCAGCCATCGCCCGCCTGCCCCACGACCTCAGGGTGACCCTGCTCCTGCACCATTTTGACCGGCTTTCCTACCGGGAAATCGCCGAAATCACCGGCTGTTCGGAACGCGGCATCGAAACCCGGCTTTATCGGGCGCGGCAGCAATTGCGCGAAATGCTGGCCGGCCAGCAGCCAACCACGCCCACGGGTTGATCCACAAAAACGGGGAGGCTACTCCTTCGCCTGAAAAGTGAATTCCTGCTGGGCGTACACCAGCACCGGACGCCCCTTGCGCAGAGGCGGTTCGAAACGCCATTGCTCCACGGCCGCCACGGAAGCAGCCGCCAGCAGATCATCGGCTGACCCGCGGTCCACCGCCGGCAGGCGCACCCGCCCCAGTTCGTCGATGTAGAACTCAACGGTGACACTGCGCGCTGAACCTTCCAACCTGGCTGCGGGCGACACCACGTGGATGGGAGTCGGAATCCGATCAAGTTCGCGCAGGTGGCAGGGCTTGTATTCGTAGTGAGACTCCAAGCCGGAGGCAAATACCTGCCGTACCAAGGCGCCGGGCAGGGTTAGCACCACCACGCCTTGGTTGCGGAACTCAAACAGAATGCTCGCCCGCGACGCCCGGCGGATCCCCCCCACACGCGCGGGCTCGTATTTCCAGCGCTGGATGGCGGCGGAAGCCGCCTCCGCAAACGCGCGCCGGGTGTAGCCGGTTACCAACCAGTCGGTCAATTTTCCCTCCGCGTCGACACCTATGACTGCACGCACTTCTCCAGAATAGACCCCTTCGCCCGTCATGGATGCCGGATAGGTCAGAACCCCCACCTGCTCGATCCCGATACCGATATCAGGTTCAACTGTCTGCGGGCGTATATCCTGTCCGTGCGCAACCAATGCGTATACCCCACAGGCGAGCAGGCCGGCTTGATGGATCAATTTCATTGGATGCAGGCATAACACCCCTGCTGCCTATAACCCTTCCCTGCAATGCTGTGCGATTCCGTCAGGTTGAGCAACGGGGGGCTTCGGAGTGTCATCGATGCAGAGCATAATCAGAAACACAGAAAACGTGCTGCCCCATCAACTGCTCATTTTGATCTGCCGCACGTCTTGGGGGAGGGATGGTTCCAAGCCGATGCTCCTTGCATAGCGTCCAAGGAAGCGACCACACGTTTTTTGGGGAATTGATCCAGTCGGACGACCCAGCGTGCCAGTACGCGGCCCTAGCCCTCGGTGAGGGGATCGCGAAGCGATAGAAAATCCGTCGCAAAGCCGTATGGGCAAAAAAGAGGCCCGGCCCTTCTTTCGAAGGACCGGGCCATAAACCTGGCAACGACCTACTCTCGCGGGACCTAACGTCCTACTACCATTGGCTACTCGGGGCTTAACGGCCGTGTTCGGGATGGGAACGGGTGGAACCCCCGGTATGTGGTCACCAGGAAGGGAAACTCACGGCAGAGCCGGAGTAATTAATAAAAAGTTCAGACAGCCAACAGAGTGTGTAAGGAGGTCAAATAAACGCCTAGAAACTGGATCTGCATAAACCGGCAAGGTCATTAGTAGCAGTAAACTGAACGTATTACTACGCTTGCATTTCTGCCCTATCAACCGGGTGGTCTACCCGGACCTTGCACCGTCTTGCGACGGATTGTGATCTTATCTTGGGATGGGCTTGGCGCTTAGATGCTTTCAGCGCTTATCCCTTCCGAACATAGCTACCCGGCGCTGCCACTGACGTGACAACCGGAACACCAGCGGTTCGTCATTCTCGGTCCTCTCGTACTAGAGAATGAACCCCTCAAATCACAAACGCCCACAGCGGATAGAGGACCGAACTGTCTCACGACGTTCTGAACCCAGCTCGCGTACCACTTTAACCGGCGAACAGCCGGACCCTTGGGACCTTCTCCAGCCCCAGGATGTGATGAGCCGACATCGAGGTGCCAA
>CAMLOA010000200.1 GCA_946481445.1 uncultured Devosia sp.
ACGATGTGCCCATGCTCTATCTCAACCAGGTCGGCGGCCAGGACGAACTGGTCTTCGATGGCGCGTCTTTCGGCATGGAGCCGGGCAACAGGCTGGTCTTCCAGGGCAAGTCCTTCGCCACCGACTTCATCGTCTCCGACTGGGTGCGCGGCAAGGATGGGTGGACCTGCGCGCAGGGCCATGTCACCGAGCTCACCACCACCGACGAGGCCCCCTGGCTGGCCTGTGTGCTGGGCCTGCGCGACTACGTTCACAAGAATGGCTTCAAGCAGGTCGTGCTGGGCTTGTCGGGCGGCATCGACAGCGCCGTGGTTGCCGCCATGGCGGTCGACGCCTTCGGCGCTGAAAATGTCCACTGCCTCATGCTGCCCTATCGCTACACCTCCGAGGCCAGTCTCAAGGACGCCAAGGACTGCGCTACCCGCCTGGGCGTGCGCTACGACATCGTCTCGATCGGCAATCCCGTGGATGACGCGCTGACCGAGATTGCCCCCATTTTCGACAATCGACCGGCCGACCTGGCCGAGGAGAACATCCAGTCGCGCATGCGTGGCGTCGTGCTGATGGCGGTCAGCAACAAGCTGGGCTCGATGCTTCTCACCACCGGCAACAAGTCCGAGATGGGCGTCGGCTATGCCACCATCTATGGTGACATGAACGGCGGCTACAATCCGCTCAAGGACATGTTCAAGATGGAGGTCTATCGCCTGGCCGGCTGGCGCAACAGCCACGTACCCGGCGATTGCCTGGGCCCCGCCGGCGAGGTCATTCCCCAGTCCATCATCAAGAAGGCGCCCAGCGCCGAACTGCGTCCCAACCAGACCGATCAGGATAGCCTGCCGCCCTATCCGGTGCTCGACGCCATCCTGACCGCCATCGTCGAGGAAGAGGCGTCGCTGGACGACATCATTGCCCGCGGCTTCGATCGGCCCACTGTCGAGCGCGTCGAGCGCCTGCTCAACATTGCCGAATATAAGCGCCGCCAGTCGGCGCCGGGCCCCAAGCTGACACCGCGGGCCTTCGGGCAGGGTCGCAAATATCCCATCACCAATGGCTATAAGGACCGGACCCTGGGATGACAGTCGTTCGCTGGGCACCGTCCCCCACCGGCCGCATCCATCTGGGCAATGCCCGGCCGGCACTGCTCAACTGGTTCTATGCCCGCCGGCATGGTGGCCGCTACGTGCTGCGCATGGACGATACCGACCTGGCCCGCTCGACCCGCGCCTTCGCCGATGCGATCGAGGTTGACCTCGCCTGGCTGGGCGTACGTCCGGATCTGCTCGTGCGCCAGTCCGAGCGCACCGCGCTCTATGATGCCGCCCGCGACAGGCTGATTGCGGCTGGCCGGCTCTATCCGTGCTACGAAACCGAGGAGGAGCTGGACCGCAAGCGCGCCCGGGCTCGCCTGCTCGGCAAGCCGCCCATCTATGATCGTGCCGCCCTTTCGCTCACCGATGCCGATCGGGCCCGGCTCGAGGCCGAAGGCCGCCGGCCCCATTGGCGCTTTAGGCTCGACGGGCGTCCGGTCCATTTCGACGATCTCATCAAGGGTCAGCAGACGGTCAACACGGCGTCCATGTCCGACCCGGTCCTCGTGCGCGAGGATGGCTCCTACCTCTATACGCTGCCCTCCGTCGTGGACGACATCGACCTGGGCATCACCCATGTGATCCGTGGCGAGGACCATGTCTCCAATACCGGCACGCAGATCGAGATATTCGAGGCGCTCGGCGGCGCCGTCCCAACCTTTGCCCATCACAACCTGCTGACCGATGCTGGCGGGCAGGGTTTCTCCAAGCGGCTGGGCAGCCAGTCCATCTCGGATTTCCGTGACGCGGGCTACGAGCCCATGGCCGTCGCCATCATGGCGGCGCTGACGGGCACGAGCCTCCCCATCGAGACCTACGAAACCCTCGACGAGATTGCCAATCGGCTCGATTTTTCGATGATCTCTCACGGATCGGCTCGCTTCGATCCGGCCGAGCTCGACACGCTCAATGCCCGCCTGCTGCACGGGCTGCCCTATGAGGGCGCCCGCGCCCGCCTGTCCGCCTTCGGCCTCGAGGGCGAAGCCATGTGGCTCCTGCTGCGGGAGAACCTGCGCAAGTTCGGCGATATCGTCGAGTGGGCCAGGCTCGTGACCGGCCCGATCGAGCCGGTCATTGCCGATGAAGACCGCGATTTCCTGGCACTCGCCAAGGCCATGCTGCCCGAAGAGCCATGGGACGAAGCCACCTGGACCCACTGGACAGACGCGCTCAAGGCCACCACCGGCCGCAAGGGCAAGGCCCTGTTCCTGCCGCTCCGCCTGGCCTTGACCGGCCGCCCCGACGGTCCTGAGCTTAAGTCCCTGCTCCCGTTGGTTGGGCGTAGGGCGTGTCTGGACCGACTACCCTGACGACCCTGTCGCCGAACTGCACTAGCCGCAGTTCCTCTTCCGCTTGCGTCTGGGCCACGGGCCGGGTCACGGGCGTCTCGCCCGGACCTGCGGGCCTGGGGCGGGGCAGGGGCACGTCGATCAGCGTGGCCGTTTGCAGCGGCGCTTCGATAGGCGCCTGAACGGGCGTCTGGCCGCGGGGGTCTCGCAGCGGCAGCGGGAACGTCTCGCCGCGCACCTCCACCATGGCCCGGGTCGTGCCATCGTCCAGCGTTGCCGTGGTCAGCGCCCCGTCCGATTGCGGAGCCACCTTGCAGCTGGCCGACGTATCGATGGCGTTGCGATAGGCAAAGGCTGTGGGCAGGGCGCTATAGGGTTCGCCCAGGATGCTGCGCATCTGCTCCGGCTCTTCGCCGGGATTGTTGTAGTAGTAGAGGGCAACCTGCGTCGTCGGGCAGCTTGCCGTGCAGGCCTGCGCGTCATTGGGAATGTAGTCGGGCAGGGTCGCGTAGCTGATGGGCCAGAAATACCCGTCGCTCAGGCGCACGCAGACGGTGCGGATGGTCTGGTATCCCTGGTAGCCCCAGTACCCGCCCCCGTCGATCATCTGGCCGTCGCTGAAGTCGCCCTCCGTGGTCGTGCCGAAGATGCGGTCGAACAGGGTCTGCCGCTCCGTGGTGAAGGTTGCGTTCGAACCCTGGCCGCAGCCGAAGCGCGCCATCTCCTGCAGGATGGCCTCGCGCTGCCCGGCAACGGCATTGGCCGTCTCCACCTGGCTGGCGATCTGGGCCGCCACTTCGCGCAGCCGCAACACTTCGCGACCGATCTCCCGGCATTGGGGAGTCAGCGTGCGGCCGGCCTTGGCGTCGTCGTTGCACCCGTCGCGGATGTAGCGGCTTTCCATCGCCTGCACGTCCCGCTGGGCCTGCCGCGCGGCCTGCGAATTGCCGCCCATCTGCTGGAAGTCGCCATTGCGGTCGAACTGGCGCAGCATGTTCTCCAGCCGCGAGCACTGTGCTGCCTGAGCGTAGGCCGTGTTGACGTCGAGCACCAGGCAGATGGCCGCCAGAAGAAGCAGGACCAGGGCGCGGGGGCCCCTGCGGAAAGAAAAGGTCATCTATGTCCGTTCACTGGCGCGCCGCGCGCCGGGGTGTTCGCCCTTAAGGCGTTTCCAGCACGTGTGGCAACGGTTTTTGCGGTTCGCAAACACCACAAACCGGGACAACGCGATGGGCAGCCTCGGCAACACTATAGTTGCAGCGCCGTTGTCGTGGTAGCGCTGCTGGGTCACACCAGCGAGAGAAAAGTACCCGGATGAAGCTCGCAACGCTCAACAATGGCCGTCCCGACGGACAGCTCGTCGTCGTCTCGGCAGATCAATCGCGCTGCGTGTCCGCCGGTCGCATAGCGCCGACCCTGCAGGCCGCACTGGATGATTGGGACGTGCACGCGCCGGCCCTTTCCGCCCTGGCCGCGCAGCTCGATGCTGGCTCCATAGCCGGCCCGCCGTTCGATCCGGCCCTCGCCCTGGCGCCCCTGCCGCGCGCCTATCAGTGGATCGATGGCTCGGGCTATATGAGCCACCTGGAGCGTGTCCGGTCGCTCAAGGGCAGCAAGGATGCCGAGCTGCAGTCGGCCCGCCCGCTGCTCTATCAGGGCGGCTCCGATTCGCTCTCCGCTCCCACGGCGCCCATTCTGGTGCCCGATGCCGACCTCGCCCTCGATTTCGAAGCGGAGGTCGCCGTCATTGTCGGCCCCGTTCCCATGGGCGCCAACCGCGATCAGGCCGCCTCTGCCATCCGGCTGGTGACTGTCTGCAACGACGTCTCCCTGCGCAAGCTGGTGGCCGATGACCTGCAAAACGGCTTCGGCTTCTTCCACGCCAAGCCCTCCACCGCCTTCGCCCCCATCGTGGCCACGCCCGATAGCCTGGGCGAGGCGTGGCGCGACAATCGCCTGCACCTGCCGGTGCGGGTCGAGGTCAACGGCACCCTGTTCGGGCAACCCAATGCCGGCACCGACATGCATTTCGATTTTGCCGACCTCATCGTCGAGGCGGCCCGTACCCGCAACCTGGGAAGTGGCACCATCGTGGGTGGCGGAACGGTATCAAATCGCCACGATGAGAGCCTGCCGATCAAGAGGGACGGCATCGGCTTTGCCTGCATCGTGGAAGCGCGGACCGTCGAGAAGATCAAGTATGGCCGGGCCCGCACGCCCTTCCTCAAGCCAGGGGATACGTTGCGCATCGGGGCCGTTTCGCCCGATGGCCGTTCCACATTCGGCGATATCGTGCAGGTCGTGGCGCTCGCCTAACGCCTTGCTTTTGCTGATAACATTCCCGTGTGGTCGTTGGGCGTGCCGCGTTTGCATGCGAGGGTCGAGCCGCTTAGGGACCACGTTTGCTCGTTGAGGGTGCACTCATGTCGATCAAGAAGATTTCGGCGATAGCCATTGCTGGCCTGATGGCCGTCGGCGCTGCCGCAACTGTCGCGCAGGATTTCGTGGCCCCCGCCACGCCCGAGGAGGCCGTTGCCATGCGCAAGGCCCTGATG
>CAMLOA010000201.1 GCA_946481445.1 uncultured Devosia sp.
TGTGAGCTTGCACTGCGTCCAGCGTCACCCCCTCCCACCCTCCCCCATCAAGGGGGAGGTGCTGCTCCACACGTGGGGCACTATCTCGCCAACACCACAGGCCTTCCCCTCCCCCTTGATGGGGGAGGTTGGGAGGGGGTGATGGGAGCCCCGATGCAGGTAAAGGGCCTCGCCCACCCCTCCGTTCTGGCCTCGCTGATGATCGCCGTGCTCGCCTTCGGCATCGACCGGGCGCACAAGGCGTTCCAGGTCGCGGGGGATTGTATCGCGCTCGGTCAGGCCGTGTGCGTTGCGGTCTATTCGAGCTTCGTGCCGTTCTCGATGACCGGGTGGCGTGGTGGGGAGATCGTGCGCGTCACCGACTTCTTCGACTACGTGCTGGTGTGGAATACCGGCATTTCCTACGGCATGCTGGACGGCCTGCCGGTGTGGAGCCTGGGGGTCATCATGCTGGCGGCAATCGCCGCGCTCTCGGTGTGGTGGGTGCGGGCGGATTCGGCGCCGACCCGGCTCGGCCTCTCCTTCTGCATCGGCGGGGCGCTGTCCAATGCCATCGACCGGCTGATCTATGGTGCCGTGGCCGACTTCTTCCACCTGCACTGGGGCACCTGGTCCTTCTACATTTTCAACCTGGCGGATGTGGCCATCACCATCGGCGTCATTCTGTTGCTGGTTGACCTCCTCGGTCTCTCGCGGTTCGCCGCCAAGCGCCCTTAACGAAGCCCGAACACGTTGCTGCCAGAATCTGGTCTTAGTCGGCAGAATGCGTTATAAGCGCCGCCGACATCTTGAAGGACGTTTCATGCGTATTGGATTGACCGGGCAGCGGGCTGCTCTTGGAGTGGCCACCCGGGCTGGTATGGCTTCGCTGGGACTGGTGCTGGCCCTGGCATTGGGTGCTTGCACGACGGTCGAGGGCACCAACGCCATGACCGACATCGGCACGTTCGAGCGCGAAGTCATGATGACGACCGCGCGCGGCGTCGGCCTCATCCCAGGCGAGGCTCCCAAGGAAGACATTACCGCGCCCCGCGCCCCGCTGGTCCTGCCGGCCTCCGGCCAGGCCCTGCCAACGCCCACTACGCAGGTTGCGGCGGCCCAGCTTCCGGCCAACAGCGACACCGTCCAGATCGATACGACCAACCTGACCGAGGCCGATATCCAGCGCCTGCGCAATGCCAAGGTGGTGGACCTCCGCTCGCTGTCCGGCCGTCCGCTGACCGAGGCGGAGGCGCGCATGCTGACCGCACGCATGCAGAAGGCCAACATGACCGTCAGCGGCAGCACGGAACGCCCGCTCTATCTGCCCCCCGACGAGTACTTCGTGCGCGTCGGCAGTTCCGAGCTGATCTGCTCGACTCCCGCGGGTGAACTGGTGTCGATCAATGACCCCAAATGCCCCGCCGAGGTGCGCGAGGCGCTCAAGCGCTCCATGCCGAGCGGACCTACCCCCACTGCCTCGACCGCAACGCCTGGCGGTGCGCTGGGGAGCGACTTCCTGGGCAACTAGGCCGGCTGCCCGGTCCCGACAATCCGAAGCGGTCGGCATGGTCCGGCCGCTTGCCATTTCCCGCGCCGCCCCCTGGGTCACGCATGCAAGGATGATTTCGCCATGAGCGACACGAACCCCACCAAACCCGATACCGGTGACCGCCTCGCCAAGGTCATCGCCCGGTCCGGCCTCTGTTCCCGCCGTGACGCCGAGGTGTGGATCACTGACGGCCGTGTCACGGTCAACGGCAAGAAGGTCCTGACTCCGGCCTTCAACGTCACCGAACGCGACAAGGTCATGGTCGACGGCGCGCCGCTCGCCGCACGGCAAGGCACGCGCGTATGGCTCTACCACAAGCCTGCGGGCCTGGTGGTGACCGAGAAGGACCCCGAGGGTCGCCCCACCATTTTCGAAGCGCTGGAAGCCCACGGCCTGCCGCGCGTGGTGACGGTGGGCCGGCTCGACATCAACACCGAGGGCCTGCTGCTGCTGACCAATGATGGCGGCCTCAAGCGGGTGCTCGAATTGCCCGCTACCGGCTGGCTGCGGCGCTACCGCGTGCGGGCCCATGGCAGCGTGACGCAGGCGGCGCTCGACAGGCTCAAGGACGGCATAGAGGTCGAGGGCATCAAGTATGGCCCGATCGAAGCGACCCTGGAGCGCGAGCAGGGCGCCAATGTCTGGCTGGTCGTGGCGCTGCGCGAAGGCAAGAACCGCGAGGTCAAGAATGTGCTGGGGGCGCTTGGCCTCGAGGTCAATCGCCTGATCCGCGTCAGCTACGGCCCCTTCCAGCTCAACGATATTCCGGTCGGCGGCATCGAGACGGTCAAGGCCAAGACGCTGCGCGACCAGCTCGGCAAGAAGCTGGCCGAGGCCGCCGATGTCGATTTCGACAGCGAGATGCCCGAACTGGATGTGGCGCGTGCGCTGGTCGGCAAGCCCACGCGTGACCGGGCAACGGGGCGTGGCACCAACACGGTGGAGATTGCGCGCCAGCGCTTCCGCTTCACCGACCATGCCGAAAAGACCGAGGAAGAGCTGCGCGCCGAGCGCCCCCGCCAGGATCGGCCCGGGCGCTTCGATAGCCGCAAGCCGGCGCCAAAGCGCCTCGAGACGCGCTACGAGGACGACAATCCGGCCCCGCCCCGCCGCATTCACTTCGATGAGGACGGCCGGGCCCCTGAAGAATTCGTGCAGAAGAACTTCGGCAAGAAGTTCGGCCGCCGCGATCCCGACGACCAGCCCGCGAGCACGTTCGGCAAGCGCCCGCCGCGCCCCGCCGGCGCCAAACCCGGCTTCGGCGACAAGAAGCCGTTTGGCGACAGGAAGCCCTTCGACAAGAAGGCCTTCGGCGACAAGCCGCGCGGTCCGCGCCGCGAGGATGGCGACCGGCCCAAGCGCCCCTATGGCGAGCGTCCGGCCGGCGCCCGCCCCTTTGCCGAGCGCAGCGAGCGGCCACGGCGTGACTTTGGCGATCGCCCCGTTGGAACCGGCGGCAAGTCGTTCAGCGACCGGCCCCGCGGTCCGCGGCCCGAGGGTGGCCGCCCGCCGCGGGATCGGGAATTCACCGGTACGCCACGCGGTCCCCGCCGTGGCGATGCGGCCGCGGCCGAGCGCCCGGCCTACACCCCCCGCCTTCGCCCCGACAGCGAGCGCGGCGCGGGCGCTGCGTTCAAGGGCGAGGCCAAGCGTCCCGGGCGCAATTTTTCGGAGAAGCCCGGCGCTTTCCGCCCTGACGGCGGGCGTTCCGCTGCCCAGCGCGACGCGCGTCCGGCACGGGGCGTTCGCACGGCGCGCCCGGGCCGTGATGAGTTCGGCAGCGAAGCCAAGACCTATGGCAAGCCCAGGACCCGTCCCGATGGCAAGCCCCATC
This sequence comes from uncultured Devosia sp., assembly GCA_946481445.1. Next base: position 3,366 of record CAMLOA010000201.1, read on the forward strand.
CCAAGCGCGACGGCGCCGCGCCCGCCCGTGGCAACAAGCCGGGGGGCTACAGCAAGCCAGGCACCCGTCCCGGTGGCGCGGGCCGCCCGGGTGGACCGCGCCGTCCAAAGGCCTAAGCCATGCGGATCGTTGCCGGCAAGTTTCGCGGCAAGCAGCTGACCTCGCCGTCGGACGAAACCATCCGTCCGACCGCCGACCGCGTGCGCGAATCGATGTTCAACATCCTCTCGAGCCGGCTCGGGCCGGTCTTTGACGGGCTACGCGTGCTCGATCTGTTCGCCGGCACCGGGGCGCTGGGCCTGGAGGCCCTGTCCCGGGGCGCCAGCCATGTCACCTTCGTTGATACTGGCGCGGAGGCGCGCGGCCTGATCCGGGACCATATCGAAGCCTTCGGTGCCGGCGGGATCGCCAAGCTGCTGCGGCGCGACGCCACCGCCCTGGGCAGGCCCGGCACCTTCGGCCAATTCGACCTGATCTTCCTCGATCCACCCTACGATCAGGGCCTGGGCGAAAAGGCCCTGGCCGAGCTGGCCGCCAACGGCTGGATCGCTCCGGGTGCCACCATCGTCTGGGAAGAGGCCGTCGAGGCCGAGGTCATCGTCCCGCCTGGCTTTGAGCTCGATGACACACGCGAATACGGCGCGGCAGCGGTGCGGTTCCTGCGCTTTTCATAGGCCCCAGAGCGGGGCAGGGGCCTTACGCCGCCTTGAGGCACTCGGCGCAACGCCCGCGGATTTCCATGGTCGTGCGCTCGACCTTGAAGCCCTGGACGCCGGCCCATGCGCCCAGCCGCTCCTCGATCACCGCGTCGGCGAATTCATCGACCTTGCCGCAGCTTTCGCAGATGGCGAAGGCGATCAACCCCTTGCGGTGGCAATGTTCGTCGGCGCAGGCGACGAAGGCATTGAGCGATTCCAGCCGGTGCGCCAGCCCGCGTTCCACCAGCTTGTCGAGCGCCCGGTAGACCTGCAGCGGCGCGCGCAGGCCATCGCCGCGCAGCCGGTCGAGAATGTCATAGGCGCTGAGCGGCGAGTCGGACTGGTTCAGCGCGCCGAGCACCAGGCCCTGGTTGCGCGTGAGATCGATGGGAATGTCGTGGCTATGCGCCATGGGCACTTCTCCTGCCGAACAGCCGGCTGACGGGCACCGCCAGCGAGACGAGGAACACGACCAGCGCCATCACCACGATGGACGGTCCTGAAGCGGTATCCCAGGTGCGCGAGCCGAACAAGCCGCCTACCACGGCCAGCCCACCCAGTATGGCAGCGATCACGGCCATGACCTCGGGCGTGTTGCTCAGCCGGCGCGCGGTGGCCGCCGGAATGATGAGCAGCGACGTGATCAGCAGCACGCCCACCAGTTTCATGGCGATGGCGATGACCGAGGCCATCAGGATCATCAGCACCAGCCGGCTCGCCTCGGGCCGCAACCCCTCGGCCTCCGCCAGCTCCTGGCTTACGGTCGCGGCCAGCAGCGGCCGCCAGGCGAGAATCAGGATGGCAAGAATGGCCGCCCCGCCACCATAGATGATGGCGATGTCCTCC
>CAMLOA010000202.1 GCA_946481445.1 uncultured Devosia sp.
CATGCACGAGATCGCGAATTCGAGCGATCTCGGCATTGAAGGCATAAAGCGCGGTCACGGCATCGCGCGACGGGCCCGACAGGACCAGCGTGCTGAAATAGCGATCGCGATCCAGTGCTCGCAAGGCCTGTGCGGCGTGAACGAAGCTCTCCGCCACGGCCATCAGCGAACCTTGTCGACCGCGACCAGCGCCGCCGCCACGGCCCGCTTCTCCCCCAGGAGCACGTTATACGTGCGGATCGCGCTTCCCGTGCTGATCGCCTCCACGATGACCGATTGCGCCCGCAAGGCCTCGCGAATGGTCCGCGGAAACGCCGCTACGTCGACGCCGAGGCCAACCAGCAGCACGTCGATCTGATCGGCCACTGCAAGCACGGGCGCCAGCGTTTCCAGCGTGATTTCCGCTGCGGACGTTACCCCCCAGGCGTGCATGCCGGTCGGCAGGCAGAGCAGTGAGCCACGATGCGACATGTCCGCAAAGCGGAAACCACCATTGCCGTAGGCATCGATGATGGCCTGATAGGGATAGTGGCCGGCAGGGGTCTGATCGCTCAAGTTCACACCGCCGGGGTGTCCGCGGTCTCCTCGGGCGCCGCCTTCCTCTCGCTCCGTTCCTTCAGACCAAGGTTCACCAGGATCGGCGCCGCGATGAAGATGGAGGAATAGGTGCCCACCAGCACGCCGAAAATCATCGACAGCACGAAGCTCTGAATGATCTCACCGCCGAAAATGGCCAGCGCCAGCAGCGCCAGCAGGGTCGTCGGGCCGGTCAGGACGGTTCGGGACAGGGTGGAGTTCATTGCCTGGTCAAGCAGGCTGACCAGCGGCACCTTGCGATACTTGAACATGAACTCGCGCACGCGGTCATAGACGACGACGGTATCGTTGAGCGAATAGCCGACAATGGTCAGGATGGCGGCAATACTGGACTGGTTGAACTCGATGCCCGTGACGGCAAAGAAGCCCAGGGTCAGGATCACGTCATGCAGCGTGGAGACGATGGCGCCGACGGCGAACTGCCATTCGAAGCGGAACCAGAGGTAGATGAGGATGGCGAGCACGGCGACGGAGAGCCCGATCGTGCTCGACCAGGCCAGTTCGCCCGAAACCGTGCCGCTGACGGCCTCGGTGCGGCGCACCTCGTAATTGTCCGCGGCGAGCACCGAAGTGACCTGGTCGACGGCCGCCTGCTGCGCCTGCGGGCCACCCTCCTGCAGCTCGATGCGGATAAGGACGTCTTCGGGGGTACCAAATCCCTGCACCTGAACGTCGCCCAGACCCAGCGCGCCCAGGGCCTCGCGTATCCGTGCCGGGTCCGCCGGACCGCCCTGGTGCTGGACTTCGATGGACGTGCCACCCTTGAAGTCGATGCCCAGATTGAGGCCGTGGATGCCGAACCAGCCCAGCGATGCCGCCGAAAGCACGACCGACAGGACGATGGCGTATTTGCGCCAGCTCATGAAGGGGATGTGCGTATTGTCCGGAATCAGCTTGAGCAGCTGCACCTTGAGCGTCTTGGGTCGAACCCAATCGTACCAGCGGGCGACGATCATCTGGGTCACGAAATAGGCCGTGAACAGCGTTGTCACGATGCCGATGGCGAGGGTCACCGCAAAGCCTTGCACCGGGCCCGAGCCCAGGAAGAACAGGACAACGGCGGCAATGAACGTGGTGACGTTGGAGTCCAGGATCGCGCTCATCGCATTGCTGAAGCCGGACTGGATCGACTGGATGATCGAGCGGCCCGAAGCCTTCTCCTCGCGCATGCGCTCGAAGATCAGCACGTTGGCGTCCACGGCCATACCCATCGTCAAGACGATGCCGGCAATGCCGGGCAACGTCAGCGTCGCCCCCAGCAGCGACAGCGTGCCGATGACCAGCAGCACGTTGAGGATCAGTGCGATATTGGCGAACACGCCGAACAGCCCATAGGCGATCAGCATGAAGAGTACCGTGCTGATGCCCCCGATGACGCCGGCGATCAGGCCGCCACGCACGCTGTCGGCACCCAAGCTCGGCCCCACCGAGCGCTCCTCGACGATATTGAGGCTGGCAGGAAGGGCGCCCGCGCGCAGCAGCACGGCGAGATCATTTGCACTCGCCGTGGTGAAGTTACCGGAAATCTGGCCGCTGCCGCCCGTAATGGGCTGCTGGATGACCGGTGCTGTGATGACCTGGTTGTCCAGCACGATGGCAAAGCGCTGCCCCACATTGGCGGAGGTGATCTGCCCGAAGGTGATTGCGCCTCGCGTATCGAAGCGGAAGCTCACCACAGGCATGGCGCGCTGCTGGTCATAGGACGGCTGCGCATCGACAAGCGATTCACCGCCGATGGCGACATCCTCGTAGAGCAGTTCGGCGCTACCATCCTGGCTAGGGACAATCATGGTGCCCGCCGGCAGCCCCTGCGCTTCCGCCTGCGCCGCGGTCAGGCCGGGGTAAACCATGTGGAAGGTGAGGCGCGCCGTCTGCGAGATGATGGACTTGAGGCGATCGGAATCCTCGAAGCCGGGCACCTGCACCAGCACGCGCGTATCGCCCTGGCGCTGAATGGTCGGTTCGGTGGTTCCCAGTTCGTCAATTCGGCTGCGGATGACCTCGATGGACTGGGCGACCAGCGAGCTCATGCGCTGGGCAATGCCATCCTCGGTCAGCGTGATGGTCAGCTTGCCGTCGGCGGTTTCGCCAAATGCCAGTTCATCGACGCCGATGCCCGCGAACAGTGAATTGCTCAGCGTGTTCTGCAGCCCTTCGATGGCCGTCTGCGCAGCCGCCTTCTGCGAGGGATCGGTCAATTCGATGGTGATCGAACCGGCCGCATCGTCGGTGGTGATCAGGTTGCCGATGCCGTTGTCGCTGGCCAGCACGTTTCGGGCGTCGCGGCGGAGGTCGCGCAGGCGCTCGGTGACAATGCCCGTCCGATCCACCTCCAGCAGCAGATGCGAGCCACCCTGCAGGTCGAGCCCCAGCACCATGGTCTGCTTGGGCAGCCAGTCGGGCAGCGCGTCGACGACGTCCTTGCTGATGAAGTTCGGCATGGCGAACAACAGGCCGACAACGGCGATGAGCACCACGAGGACGGTACGGAAGGGCGAGAACTGCATTGGGCTATCCTGGAAAGACAAACCGGAGCCCTTGGGCTCCGGTGAGACATGCCCCGCTTAGGCTGCGGGCTTGTTGTCGTTGACCGGCTCGGCCTTGGACCGCACGTCGGCAACCATGCCGCGCACCAGCTTCACCTTCACGCCCGAAGCGATTTCCACCTCTAGGTCTTCGCCGTCGACGGCCTTGGTCACCTTGCCCACGATACCGCCGGTCGTCACGACCGTGTCGCCGCGGCGGATGGCAGCCAGCATGGCCTGCTGGGCCTTGAGGCGCTTCTGCTGCGGGCGGAAGATCAGCAGCCAGAAGATGACCACCAGCAGCAGAATCGGCATGAGCTGAATGAAGATATCAGCCATGCCGCCGCCAGCAGCGGGTGCGGTTGCGGCCTGGGCGTAGGCGGGCGTAACGAACATGTGGGCAGCTCCTAGTCGTTCTTTGTCTTGTGGAGGGGCGGCGCCAGGACCAGCATCACGCGACGCTTACTGGACGCTTTTGGGGCTCGTTGCACTTGCACCCCGGTCAAAATCGGCCGGACTATACAGTTGCACCCAAACGATTGCAAAGGCATTCGGGACGCCGCAAATTGCCGCGCCAACGATGAGGACGAGCACATTGAAGACCAAGGACTACCTGGCCGAAATCTCTGGTGCGCTTGACGAAATTGCACGCGCCATCAAGGCCTTCGCTCCGGTGTCCGGTCCGGTGGCGCCAGTGCTGGGTGCAGCCGACGCCTACCACTGGGATGGCGATGCCGGAGTGTTGATGCCCGTGCCCAGGGTCGCTCGCGTCCCCCTTGCCATGCTCAAGGGCATCGACTCGGTGCTTGGCATCCTGCTGCGCAATACCGAGCAGTTCGCGCGCGGCCACGGCGCCAACAATGCCCTGCTCTGGGGCGCACGCGGCATGGGCAAGAGCTCCCTAGTCAAGGCCATCCATGGCGACGTCACCGCCAGGGCCAATGAAGGGTTCGGCCGGCTGGTGCTCATCGAGATTGCCCGCGAGGATCTGGAGACGCTCCCGGCGCTGATGCGGTTGATCGGGCCCGAGCCAGCCCGGTTCATCGTCTTCTGTGACGACCTCAGCTTCGACAGTGGCGAGACGAGTTACAAGTCGCTCAAGACCATCCTGGATGGCGGCCTCGAAGGCCGGCCGGAAAACGTGCTGTTCTATGCCACGTCCAATCGTCGTCACCTCATGCCGCGCGACATGATCGAAAACGAGCGTTCCACCGCCATCAACCCAGGCGAGGCAGTGGAAGAGAAAGTCTCGCTGTCGGATCGGTTCGGCCTCTGGCTGGGCTTCCACAATTGCGACCAGCCCACCTTCCTGGCCATGGTGCGGGCCTATGCCGACCATTACGGGCTCGACATCGACGACGACACCCTGCGGGCCCGCGCCATAGAATGGTCCGCCACCCGGGGTGCGCGCTCCGGACGCGTCGCCATTCAACTCGTGCGCACCCTTGCGGGCGAAATGGGCAAGGCAATCTAGGCGGCGGGTTCGAATCCCCGCACTGCGCTCAAAACAAAAGCCCCCGCTTGCGCGGGGGCCCAGTTGCAGTTTGCGTTAGGTTTAGCTCAGGAGTGGGACCGGATCGACCGGCGTCGCGCCCTTGCGGAGCTCGAAATGCAGTTGCGGCTTGGTGACCGAGCCTGTCTGCCCGGCAGAGCCGATGGTCTGCCCGCGGGTAACGTTGGCGCCCTTTGCCACGCTCATGGACCCGAGATGGGCATAGGCGGAGACGTAGCCATTGGGGTGGCGGATCAGGATCAGGTTGCCATATCCCTCGACCCCCGAGC
>CAMLOA010000203.1 GCA_946481445.1 uncultured Devosia sp.
GCAGCTTGCAGGCCACCCCGACCATTGCTCCCACCCCCTCCGTCCGGTCCCGCCGGCTGCCCGTGGCGGCCCTGCGCCGCCGGCAGATCGCCGCGGCCGGCTGGGTCTATCTGATCTTCATCGCGCTCGGCACGATCCTGCTCGGCACCTTCGTGGTGGCATTCCTCGCCAGCCTCAAGATCGATCCGCTAGAGCGGCCGTTCCGCCTGATGTTCGACCAGATCAATCCTGCAGCCTGGGTAACAGCCGCGGATCTGGGGCGGCAGGGCGCTGGCGATCCGCTCTGGGGCGGATTCGCGCCGGGAGCCGACATCACCTTTTCGGTCACCTACACTGCCCCGCCCGGTTCGGAAATTATCGCCCCCGAGGCCGAGATTCCGCGCCGCCGTCCTGGCTCCGGGGCTGGGGCAGCCATGATCCGGGACTATGCCGTCGACTATGCCGTGCTGGATCTGGCCGGCACAGCTGACGGCCAGATAGCGGTGACGAACCCCGATACCGGCGAGGGCGAGACGTGGCCCACCAGGACCTTCACCTATACCGTGCGCTACGATCCTGCCCGGCCGACCGGCCCGCATATCGAGCGCATCCCGCTCGATTTCACGGCCCCTACCAGCCAGAGCCTGGTGGATTCAACCCTGGCCCCGACCCGGTTCGAGCGCCGCGGGCGCGTCGCCAGCTTTGACAATGTCGCGCCAGGTGCGCTGGGCCTGATCTTCCACAACTACCGGCGCGTCATCTCTGAAACGGTCGATGTGTCCACCGGGCAGAGCCTGTTCACCAGCTGGGTCGTCAACAGCTTCATCATCGCCCTGGGCCGGGTTGTCCTCACCATCGTGCTTGCCAGCATGGCCGGATACGCCCTGGCGCGGTTGAAGTTCCGTGGCGCCGGCCTGGTCTTTGCGGTGACGCTGTTCTCCATGACCATTCCCGCCCAGGTAACCTTCGTTTCCAACTACCTGATCTTCCGGGACCTGGGCGTGCTCAACACGCAGTTCAGCGTGATCGCGGTGGCGGTTGCGGGCAGCCATGTGCTGCTGATGAAGCAGTTTTTCGAGAACTTCCCGCGCGAGATCGAGGAGGCTGCCATCGTCGATGGAACCAGCCGGTTCGGCGTGTTCTGGCGCATCGTGCTGCCGAACTCCATGCCTGCCGTGCTGGTCAATGCGATCATGGCCTTCCAGGCCGCCTGGAACGATTTCTTCTGGCCGCTGGTGCTGATCACCAGCCCACCCAGCGCCCTCACCATCCAGGTCGGCCTGCTCAGCCTGCGCCGCTCCTATGGCGGGGCACAGGGGGACTGGGCCCTGGTACTGGCCGGCGCGTTCATTTCGATGGTGCCGGTGCTGATCCTCTTCATTCTCTTCCAGCGCTTCATCGTTTCCAACCAAGTCGCCGAAGGCGTGAAATAGGACTTCTCTAGTTGATTCCGCTCAAATCCAATTTTTGCTACGCGATACTCGACGCCACTGGCATGGCCGACCAGGCCGGCCCGGAGCGTGCGGGAATCTTCCTGCACGATACCCGTCACCTGAGCCACTATCGCTGGAATTTTCCCGGCACGTCCCTGCTGCACCAGACCAGCACCGGCGATCGCATCATCCAGTTTCATTCCCGCATGGAAGCCCATGCGCAGGTGGTGCTGGTGCGCCGGACCCTGACGCTGCGGGCGGATGGGCTGGACGACGTCCTCGAAATCGAGAATTCCAGTGACGGCGCAGTCGACCTGCCCTTTGCCCTGGAGGCCGATGCCGACTTCATCGACGTGTTCGAAGTGCGCGGGCACACGAGGCAGGCGCCGGCCGAGCCAGTGCAGCGCGCCGTCCATGGAGACGGCTGGAGCTTTTCCTATCGCGCGCAGGACGGCATTCATTCCCGGACGCGCATAATCCTGACGGGTATCAGGCCCGGCGACGCCGCCATCCGCCTGCCGGCGCGCGCCAGCACGACAGTCAACGTGCATGTGGCTTTCGACACCGACCTGCCGGCGGCCTCCGTGCAGGCGCCCGTGGCAACCCGCATGCAGCCGATGCCTGGCAGGGACAGGCTCCGTCAGGCGGAAGCCGACGTGCTCGACCAGGCTGTCGCCGATATCGAATGTCTGATGCTCCACACGCCACAGGGCCGGGTTGTCGCCGCGGGCATTCCCAACTTCGTGGTGCCATTCGGCCGCGACTCGCTGATCACGGCCTGGCTGCTGCTCGACGTCGATCCCGATCTCGCCCGCAGCGTGCTGTCCTACCTTGCCGCGCGTCAGGGGACGCGCGTCGATCCCTTCCGCGACGAAGAACCGGGCAAGATTCTGCATGAACACCGGGAGTGCGAACTGTCTCGCCTGGGCGAGATGCCCTTCCGCACCTATTACGGCTCGGCCGATTCCACGCCCCTGTTCGTCATGCTGCTGGCCGACTATGTGCGAAAGAGCGGCGACATCGCCTTTGCCAGGGCGGTCGAACCGCAATGGCGCGCCGCGATCGCGTGGATCGGCCAGCACGCCGACGGCCGGGGCCTGATCAATTTCCGGCAACGCCAGGACGGCAAGGGGCTCCTCATCCAGTCCTGGAAGGACAGCGAGGACTCCATGAGCTATGGCGACGGGCGCCTGGCCGGCGGGAATCTCGCAGTGGCCGAGGTGCAGGGTTATGTCCATGCGGCCTATAAGGGCGCGGTAGCCCTTTCCGCAGTCTGTTCAGGCAGCGCGGAAGAACAATCGGACTGGCAGCGACGAGCCGATGACCTGGCTGCCCGGTTCGACGCCCTGTTCTGGATGAAAAGCCACGACAACTACGCCCTCGCGCTGGATGAAGGCGGCAACCAGCTGGACGTGAACTCCTCCGACAGCGGGCACCTGCTGTGGACCGGCATCGTCCCTGACAGCAAAGCAAGCCGGGTGATCGAACGTCTCTTCCAGCCCGACATGTGGTCCGGCTATGGCCTGCGGACCCTGGGCGCAAACGAACGGCGATACAATCCGCTCTCATACCACAATGGATCGGTCTGGCCGCATGACACGGCCCTCTTTGCGGCTGGCCTCAAGCGCTATGGAAATGCCGAAGGGGTGGCACGGGTGCGCGAGGCCCTGGTGGCGCTGGCCAATAGCTCCAGCGACCTGCGCCTGCCCGAACTGGTGGGCGGTTACCCCCGCGAGGGTGGAATACCCCCGCTGCCCTATATCGAATCGTGCCGGCCGCAAGCCTGGGCGGCTGCGGCAATGATCTACATCCTCAACGCCTAGCGCAGGAGATCGCCATGGCCAGTCTTCAGATCACCGACCTCGTCAAGCGATACGGCAGCGTGGAGGTCCTCAAGGGCATAGATCTCGATATCGAGTCGGGCGAGTTCGTGGTCTTCGTGGGGCCATCGGGTTGTGGCAAATCCACCTTGCTCCGCTGCATATCCGGGCTCGAGACCATCAGTGAGGGCACGCTCAAGATCGGCGGCCAGGTCGTCAACGACATCGGCCCGGCCCAGCGCGGCATCGCCATGGTGTTCCAGTCCTATGCGCTCTACCCGCATATGAATGTCTTCGACAACATGGCCTATTCGCTCAAGCTGCAGCACAGGCCGAAGGACGAAATTCGCCAGAAGGTGCTGGCTGCGGCCGAGAAACTGCAGCTCAACGACTACCTGCAGCGCCTGCCGCGGCAGCTATCGGGCGGCCAGCGGCAGCGCGTTGCCATCGGGCGAGCCATCGTTCGCGATCCGCAGGTGTTCCTGTTCGACGAGCCGCTGTCGAACCTGGATGCCTCGCTGCGGGTGCAGATGCGCATGGAGATCGGCCGGCTGAAGGATCAGCTGCCCGGAACGACGATGATCTACGTCACCCATGACCAAGTGGAGGCCATGACCCTGGCCGACCGCATCGTGGTGCTCAATGGCGGGCGGATCGAGCAGGTGGGGACTCCCATGGAACTGTACGAGTCCCCCAAGTCGCTGTTCGTTGCGGGCTTCATCGGCTCGCCGCGGATGAACTTCGTGACCGGGAGCCTGGCCAATGCCCAAGGCGCACACACGGTCGGCGTGCGTCCCGAACACCTGGCGATCACGCCGGACGGCCCCTGGCGCGGTGAGGTCGTCTATGCGGAGAATCTGGGGTCGGACACCTATGTGCACGTGGCACTGTCGGACGAGACCCTCGTCGTGGCGCGGACAGCCGGAAGCTTTGCGCAGGCCAAGGGGACGCAGGTCCACCTGACCCCCAATCCGTCCAACCTCTATCGGTTCAGCGCCGAGGGAGCCCCGATCATCAACTGACGCCGACGAGAACCACGGGCGCGATTGCCTGAGCGTGACGGACAACCCGCCCGCCGGGGTGGCAGAACTTGTCAGATTGTGGGGTGGGGCAAGTGGCGGAGAGGATGGGAAACTGCGACTTCTAATAAAATCAATGACTTAGACTGTCACAATCGGGCTATTTTGTCACCTTTTGTGACTGCGTTTTTGTGTCTATCACTCGCTATGTTTGGTCCGAGGCCCCTCCAGCGCATTTTGCGAAGAGCTTCGACCTGACCGGAGTCCTGTATTGAACACGCGTTGACCTTTACACCAACGCGCCATGACTCTTTCGGGTTGGTGGTGAGGGGAATTCCGGCGCGTTCGCAACAATATCCCTAGCAATTCGTGAAAATCGATCCCTACCCGTTAGGACAGATTGCAGGTGCTCTGCCGCTCTTGACCGTTCATTCAGATCGGAAACCCTTGGCAATATGATAGATAACAGATCTGTGTCGCTAATCTCAGCGAGGCCATCCGAACCCGTTGCGAACGCTCTCATTTGCACAGCAAAAGCCTCTGAGCAAAGCCCAATCGCAACATCAACTAGATGGTCCTCGTAGCCTTCTTTTATTCGAAGTCGCGTGCACCCATTGGTGACGAGCAGGTTCTTGC
>CAMLOA010000204.1 GCA_946481445.1 uncultured Devosia sp.
CGCGTTGGGATTGCGGATCTGGAACGACTGGCCGATCAGATCGTCTACGAAGTCAATCTCCGACCCGCCCATGAACTCAAGGCTTAATTGATCGATCAGCACGATCGCATCGCCCTTGCTGAGGACGATATCGTCCTCGGCGGGCTTGTCCTGCACCAGGTTGTACTCATACTGGAAGCCAGAGCAGCCGCCGCCCGCCACCGAGATGCGCAGCACAGTGCCCTCCGGCTCCTTGGCAAGAATGCGTGCCACGCGCTTGGCGGCGCGGTCGGTCAGGACGACTTCGGTCGGAGCCAAGGCAGTTTCGGTCATGGATGCGTCGTTTCGTAATGTCATAACTGTCAGGCTAAAATAGTAACTCCGGCGCACAATGAAAAGGGCCTTGTCTTGTCCATGAGCGACGCCGCTCCCTACGCCTCAAACCCTCGCCAAACCCTGGGACGCCTGCATGGGGCGAGCGCCAGCCCGACCCGCTCGGAGTATCAGCGCGACCGTGACCGGATCATCCATTCCACGGCGTTCCGGCGCCTACAGCACAAGACGCAGGTCTTTCTACAGCATGGTGGCAATCACTTCCGCAACCGGCTGACGCATACACTGGAGGTCAGCCAGATGGCGCGTTCTATGGCGCGTGCCCTGAGGCTGGACGAAGACCTGGCCGAGGCGGTCGCCCTCAGCCACGACCTCGGCCACACGCCCTTTGGTCACGCCGGCGAACGCGCGCTTCACCTGGCCATGCACGCCTTTGGCGGCTTCGATCACAACATGCAGGCCATTCGTGTCGTCACCCGGCTGGAGAACCGCTATGCCGAGCATGACGGGCTCAACCTGACCTGGGAGACGCTGGAGGGCATCCTCAAGCATAACGGCCCGCTGATCCAGGTGGATGGAAGACCCTATGGCCGCTACGCCAAGGAAGGGCTGCCGGCCGGCACTGGCGACATCCCGGCGGTTGCGGACCTGCGCCTCGATAGCCACGCCTCCCTCGAGGCACAGGCCGCCGCCATCGCGGACGATATCGCCTACAACGCCCATGACATCGACGATGCCCTGCGTGCCGGCCTGATCGACCTCTACGACCTGATCGACATTCCACTGGCCGGGCCGATTGTTCGCGAAGTTCTGGAACGCTACCCGGACATCGCAGCCAAGCGCCAGGCCCACGAAGTGCAGCGACGGCTCATCACCAGGATGATCGAAGACGTCATCGCAACCACCTCGGCCAACATTGCCGAGTCCGGCGTTCGCAGCGCCGAGGATGTGCGCATGGCGGGCCGGACCCTGGTCACGCTGTCGACCGCCGCCGCCCAAGCCGAGAAGGGCCTCAAGAGCTTCCTCTTTGCTAGAGTGTATCGGCATCCTGCAGTCATGGCCCACGTGATCGAGGGCGAGAGGGTCGTGACCGATCTCTTCGCCAGGTACATGACCAGCCGCGACCTGCCCGGGCGCTGGGGAGAAGCCGCCCATGCCGCCGGTGACGAGAATGGATTGGCGCGGATTGTGGCCGACTTCATCGCCGGCATGACCGATCCCTACGCCCTGGACGAATATGCCCGGCTGTTTGACGCTCGGCCGGAATTCCGCTAACCCCCGCGGACCTCTTCAATCGGGTCTATCATGGACGTTTTCGCGCTATTTTCTGCACGCATCGCCAATGCGATGCAGGTTCTGTTCCCCGAAGCCGGCGCCGATCTGCTCGCCCGCATCGTGGTGGAGCCGCCGCGAGATGTCGCTCATGGCGACCTGAGCAGTAACGCCGCCATGGTGGTGGCCAAGCCGCTCGGCAAGAGTCCGCGCGACGTGGCTGCTGCGCTGGTTGAGCACTTCCGGCATGATTCCGACGTGACCAGCGTCGAGGTCGCCGGGCCCGGCTTCATCAATTTTCGCCTGAATGCGCCAATCTGGCACCAGGTTCTGCGCTCGATAGCAGAGCAGGGCGACGACTATGGCCGCTCGACCCTGGGGAAGGGCGAACCGGTCAACGTGGAATATGTCTCGGCCAATCCCACCGGTCCGATGCATGTGGGCCATACGCGGGGCGCCGTGTTCGGCGACACCCTCGCCGCGCTCATGGCCTATACCGGCTATGAGGTGACGCGCGAGTTCTACATCAACGATACCGGCGGACAGACGATCACCCTTGGCCGCTCCGCGTTGCTACGTTACCGGGAGGCTCTGGGCGAGGCCATCGAAATTCCGTCCGGCTTCTATCCTGGCGACTATCTGATTCCGGTTGGTCAGGCGCTGGCGGCCGCCCATGGGCGTTCGCTGCTTGACCTGCCCGAGGAGCAGGCCGTGCTGATCGCCCGTGAGGCGGCCCTTGCCGCCATGATGGAGTTGATCAAGGCTGACCTGGCACAGCTCAACATCCATCACGACGTCTTCTTCTCGGAGCGCCAGTTGCATGGCCCGGACGGCGATATCGCCCGGACGCTGGCGTGGCTACGGGAAGAAGGCATGGTCTACCAGGGGCGGCTGGAGCCGCCCAAGGGCAAAGCGCCCGAGGACTGGGAAGATCGTGAACAGACCCTGTTCCGGGCAACCGACTATGGCGACGATGTAGACCGGCCGCTGGTCAAATCGGACGGTTCATATTCCTACTTTGCGGCCGACATCGCCTATCACCGCAACAAGTTCCTGCGCGGCTTCAAGCATATGGCGATCGTTCTGGGCGCCGATCATTCCGGGTACGTCAAGCGGCTGCAGGCGGCCGTGAAGGCCGTCAGCAATGGCACTGCCGACATCGACGTGCGCATCTGCCAGTTGGTGCGGCTGCTCAAGAATGGCGAGCCGTTCAAGATGAGCAAGCGTTCGGGTGACCTGGTCACCCTGGCCGACGTCGTGGACGAAGTGGGCGCCGATGCGACGCGCTTCATGCTGCTGTTCCGCCGGAACGACGCGGCCATGGATTTCGATTTCGCCGTGGTCAAGGAGCAGACCAAGGACAACCCGGTGTTCTACGTGCAATACGCGCATGCCAGAGCCTGCTCCGTGTTCCGGACAGCGGCGCGTGACCTGCCGGATCTCGACCTTTCGCCCGAAGCCTTGGCCGGGGCCGAAGTCGAGCGCCTTGCCACCCCGGCCGAACTCGACCTTGTGCGGGTGCTGGCCGCCTGGCCGCGCACCGTGGCGCAAGCAGCCGTCGCGCACGAACCGCACCGGATCGCGTTCTACGTTCACGAACTTTCCGCGGCCTTCCATGGTTTCTGGGCCAAGGGGAAGGATGACACTTCGTTACGATTTGTTAACCCTGACGACCCAAAGCTCACTTTGGCTCGACTCGCTTTGGTCGACGCTGTGCGTCAGGTCATCGTCAACGCGCTCGGAATTCTAGGCGTCTCGGCCCCCGAGGAGCTTTCATAATTCGGGCGCAATACTATGGTGACTCCGGGCAATTCGCCCAGACCTGGGCACCCTAGCAGGAACCTGGAGGCGCTGCCGGATGACAGCGAGACCGCAGCCAATGGCCGGACAACCTGAAGCTTCAGACGATCTCATTGCCGAACTTGCCAGGTTGATGGCGCAGGATGCGCGAACGAGCGAACCCGCCGCTGAGGCGCGCCCCACCTTTCCGGTGCGCCTTCCGGGCGGTGATCCGGCGCCCGTGCAGCCGCATCTCGTCAGGCCGGCGACGACTGCTGCGGTGGCTCCGAAGCCGGACCCGGCCGTTGCGCCTGTTGCCGAGCCCAAACCCGCGGATGAGCCTGAGCCGTTCCGCTTCGACTTCAATTTCTCGTCGCGCAAGCCGGGTGACGCGTCCACCGCGAGTCCGGCCATGCCGGCGCCGGCAAAGCCAGCGCCCGTGGTCGCACCGGTCGCGGCTGAACCACCGCCTGTTTTCGATCACGACTCCATCGCCGACCTCATTGCGGCTGAATTGGCTGTAGCCAATGACGCTTCGCCGCATTCCGAGCCGGCCCGCAGCACGCCACCCGCGCCGGTCGCGGCCGGACCCCAGCTTCCTGCTGAAAAGCCGCAGCCGCTGGCACCGGCGAGCGAACCGACTTCGTCCAACCAGCGTGGCGGCCATTGGACTCCGGTTGGTGTCCAGACGCATGTTGCCGGCCAGGAGGCAAGTCCTCGCCCGGTACTCAAGTCGGTGAACCTGCAGCCGGCTACACGCCCGGCCCAGGACACGTTCAAAGTTCCGCCGGTATTCGGCCTGAGTGGTGCAACACCGCCAGCCGCAAGCGCTGCTCCGGCCGCGCCTTCGGCCATCCCGCCCGCAAATGCTCCGCGCACCGAGCCCGCGCTCAACAAGAGCGCGGACGAGGCGGAGATGACGGGTGATCCGATCGATGAGATCGAGAACCTTATCGGCCGCGCCATGCGGGTCGAACTGGTCAATGCGGAGGCCAAGCCGACTCCGCCCGCGCCAGAACCAACCGTCGCCCGACCCGCGCTGCAAGCGCTGGCGGCCGAGCCGACGGCGCCGAATGTGGATGCCACGCCGCTCTCCAGCGTCGACGAGGCTATTCTCGAGGCGGCCCGCGCAACCGGTGCGCAGGTTGGGTGGGTCGATGCGGGCGAGGACGCGACACCATACGATCCGCCCGCTGCGCGCGCGCCGCGCACGTCGCGCGTGATGGGCCTGACGCGGGCGGTGGCCGGCCCGCTTGTCGCGGTCACATTGCTGCTGGCTGCCGGATTTGGGCTTTACTGGGTCCTCGGGCTCGGCCGGGAGTCGGGACCTGCGCCCTTGCTGACCGCCGACGCCTCGCCCGTGAAGCAAGTGCCCGCGGTCGAACCCGATGCTGCAGCGGCGCAGCAGTCGGTCGTATTCAACGAAATGGATGGCGTGGTCCCGGGCGCCGAAGAGCAGCTTGTCTCGCGCGACCAGGCGGACGTCGCCGAAGTCACCCAGGTGGCGGCTGCCATT
>CAMLOA010000205.1 GCA_946481445.1 uncultured Devosia sp.
AACTCATGCGCGTCATGACCGCGGCAGGCTATACCGTGGAAACCCAGGGCTTTCCCGCAGGCTAGGTTCTGTCACGTGTCATCCCGGCGAAGGCCGGGATCCATCCTGAGGACTATCAACGGCGCCCGGACTGTTGTTAGAACACGGCATGGATTCCGGCCGTGGCCGGAAGAACACTAGACAGGCAAGGCGGGACTGAATGGCACTGAAAGAAAATGACCTGCGCTGGTTCCGGCCGCTGTGGCGCCGCGTCGCCATCGCTGTGTTCCTGACCGCCTGGCTGGCCTGGGAACTGTTCTGGACGAGGGATTCGTTCTGGGCGCTGCTCGTCGGAGCGGCCCTGGCTTATACCGCCTACAACTTCTTTTACGCCTTCCCCAAGGAGGAGCCAAAGAATGACGCACCGACCCAGTCTCCGCCTTCGTCCGACGGGAACGACGGGCAAGGTTCATGACGTAACCCCGGCTTCAGCCGGCTGGACCTATGTCGGCTTCGCGCTGCACAAGCTGGCCGAAGGCGAAGTCACCGGCGGCAATGCCGGCGACCAGGAACTGTGCCTGGTGCTGGTGGGTGGCAAGGCGCGCATCGCCGTCGATGGCGTCGATTTCGGCGAGCTTGGCGAGCGCATGACCCCGTTCGAGGGCGCGCCCTGGGCCGTCTACGTTCCGGCCGGCAGTGACTGGGCCGTCGATGCCACGACAGCGCTGGAGCTGGCCGTCTGCGCCGCGCCGGGCGGTGGCGACTTCAAGGCCAGGGTCATCGCCCCGGGCACCCATCCGCGCATCACCCGCGGCAAGGGCGCCAATGTGCGCCATGTCTACAACATCATGCCCGAGGACGACGGCGCGGCCCAGTCGCTGCTGGTGGTGGAAGTGATCACCCCGCAGGGCAACACCTCGTCCTACCCGCCGCACAAGCACGACCAGGACAACCTGCCCCATGAGAGCCTGCTGGAAGAGACCTACTACCACCGCCTCAACCCGCCGCAGGGCTTTGCCATGCAACGCGTCTATACCGACGACCGGAGTCTGGACGAAGCGCTGGTGATCGAGGATGGCGACGTGACGCTGGTGCCCAAGGGCTACCACCCGGTCGCCACCACCGCGGGTTACGACCTCTACTATCTCAACGTCATGGCGGGGCCAAAACGCGTGTGGAAGTTCCACAATGCGCCCGAGCATGAGTGGCTGCTCAAATAGGGTCGAAATGTCATGGTGGGGGCTAGCAGTCTGCTAACCAATTCCCACCATGTGTTGCGATGGATCGAACGGTATGTGACAGGCCTAACGGCCCTGGAATACCGAGCGATCCGCCAGGGCTCCGGTGACTTCGCTCACCTTGACGGCCCTGCCTTCCTTGACCGATTTCAGCGCCGCCTCGGCCAAAGCCAGCGCGATCAGTCCGTCGATTCCGCTCGGCGAAGCCGCGGATTTTGATTCAACAAAGTCGATGAAGCTGCTGATTTCTCTCGCATAAGCCTCAGTGTAGCGGGTCATGAAGAAGTCATGCAGCGGCGGCCTTGTGTAGCCGGCGGAGTTGGCGACTTCGATGGAAACCGGCCGCTGGTTCTCGGCCGCGACCGACCCCTTGGCCCCATGCACCTCGATACGCTGGTCATAGCCATAAGTGGCGCGGCGGGAGTTGGAAATCGTCGCATGCTTGCCGCTGGCGGTGGCCAGCATCACCGACGCGCTGTCAAAATCCCCCGCTTCTCCAATGGCTTGGTCGACCAGGACGGATGCCTGCGCGGACACGGTCTCCACCTCCTCCCCCAGCAGCCAGCGGGCCATATCGAAGTCGTGGATCGTCATGTCGCGGAAGATGCCGCCCGAGCGCTTGATATAGTCCACCGGCGGCGCGCCGGGGTCGCGCGAGATAATGGTGACCATCTCGACCGTCCCGATTTCTCCCTTTGAAATCAGATCCTTGACCGCCATGAAGTGCGGGTCGAAGCGACGGTTGAAGCCCACCATCAGCGTCGCGCCCTCGGCGTCGACCACCTTGAGGCAGGCCTTGACCCGCTCGACATCGAGGTCGATCGGCTTCTCGCAGAAGATGGCCTTGCCGGCCCGGGAAAACTGCTCGATCAGATCGGCATGCGTATCGGTGGGTGTGCAGATCACGACAGCGTCGATATCGGCAGAAGCCAGGATTTCCGGGATGCTGCGGACCTCGGCGCCGTATTGCGTGGCGAGATCACTGGCCGCCTTTTCGAAGGCATCGGCTACGGCGACGAGCTTCGCCTTTGGATTGGACGTCACCGCCTTGGCGTGGACCTTGCCAATGCGACCGGCCCCGAGCAGGCCGAAACGAACGGTCATCTTGATAGTCTCCAAACAAGTGGCCGGGCACCCTGCCCGGCCCTAAATATCAACAGCTTGGCCGCGCTATCCTACACCGTGCCACCCAGCGAGGCGCTCAGTTCGGCCATCTCGGCGCCGCCCGCCATCATGTCCTGCAGCGCCTCCGGAGACAACTCGCCTTTCCTGGCCGTACCCAGCGTCTTGCCGCGATTGAGCACGGTGAACCTGTCACCCACGGCCAGGGCGTGCCGCACGTTGTGGGTGATGAAGACGATGCCGATGCCCGTCTTGCGGACCCGATCGATAGTGGCCAGCACATTGGCCGTCTGCCGGACACCCAGGGCGGAGGTGGGTTCGTCCAGAATCAGCACCTTGGCGCCGAAATAGACGGCGCGGGCGATGGCGACAGTCTGCCGTTCGCCGCCCGACAGGGTACCTACGGCCTGGTCGGCCTCGCGCAGGTTGATGCCCATGCGGCGCATTTCTTCCATGGTCACGCGATTGGCCTGGTCCATGTCAAGAAACTGGAACGGCCCGAAGCGCTTGCGCGGCTCGCGACCCATCCAGAAGTTGCGGGTCACCGACATGAGCGGGATCATCGCGAGATCCTGGTAGACGGTGGCGACACCGGCCTCCATGGCGTCGCGGGGCGAGTCAAAGCTGACCACCTGACCATTCATGCGGATTTCGCCGGAGGTCGGCTTGTGAACGCCGGCCATGGTCTTGATGAAGGTTGACTTGCCGGCGCCATTGTCGCCGAGAAGGCAGTGGCACTCGCCGGGCATGACTGAGACGGAGACGCCATTGAGAGCAATCACCGGCCCGAACTGCTTCTTGATGTCGACCAGTTCGATGAGAGGGGTATCGGCCATGGCTCAGCGCTCCCCGGTGATCAGGCGACGGATATAGGTGTTGAGGATCACCGCCAGCAGCAGGATGACGCCCAGGAACACCCTGAACAGCGAACTTTCTACGCCCGCGAAGAACAGCCCCTGCTGCACCACGCCGAAGATAAGCGCGCCCAGCGCCGCTCCGATCACCGAGCCATAGCCGCCCGTGAGCAATGCCCCGCCGATGACCACCGCAATGATCGCCTCGAATTCCTTCAGCAGGCCACGGTCGGCAGCGGCCGAGCCGAACTCCATCACCTGGCAGGTGGCAAAGACGGTGGCGCAGAAGGCCGAGAACACGAACATGGCGATCTTCACCCGATCCACCGGTACGCCGACATAGCGGGCTGCCTTGGCATCACCACCGGCGGCGTAGATCCAGTTTCCGAACCGCGTGCGGGTCAACAGGATATGGGCGAAGACGATCAGGGCCAGCGCCCAGACCATGAGCATGGGAATGCCATCGACGACAGGCTGGCCAGCGCGGTTGCCGGCGGTGAACTTGTCGATAAGGCCCGCATCCGCGAGCCATACAAAGACGAAGCCCAGGACTTTGCCGCCAAACAGGACGGCCAGCCAATCACCCTCTGCCAGTTCCTTGACACCGCCGACAATCGTCTGGCGCGTGGTGGCGATTGAGAAATAGATGGTCAGGCCACGCAGGATATAGAGCGATGCCAGCGTGACGATGAAGGAGGGAAGGCCGGTCTTGATGACGAGGTAGCCATTCAACCAGCCCACCAGCATAGCCACCGCAAAGGCGGCCAGGATGCTGACCCAGACCGGCAATCCCAGGTGGACGCTAAGGATGGCGATGACGATGCCTGCAAAGCCGATCATGGAGCCGACGGACAGATCGAACTCACCCGCGATCATCAACAGGCAGGCGCCCACGGCAATGATGGCGAACTGCGCCGAGACGACACCCCAGTTCATGATGCCATCGGGGGCGAACATGCCCGAGCCGCCGGCGACAATGGCGAAGTAGATGAAGACGAGGACGGTACCCGCCATTGCCCCCAGTTCAGGGCGGACGAAGGCACGGCGCAGGCGAGATTGCTGCTGCACGCGCTCGTCGCTGTGCGGCGAAGCGGTGGACTGTTCGGTCATCGGAAATTCCCCAGTGCCATTGGATGCCCAGCATCGGTCTGGCGAAATGGAGGGGCCGCGCAAGTCGCGGCCCCCGGATCGTTAGCGATAGGTGCCGGCGTACTGCTCGACCAGGGCGATATTGTCCTTGGTCACGAAGCCCGGGCCGGAGTTGACCGAATTGCCCGGGATGACGCCGAAGCGCGACAGGTTGGTCAGGAAGACCACCGGCAGATATCCCTGCAGGTAGGGCTGCTGGTCGATGGCGAAGGCGATCACGTCGGCCTTGATGGCATTGGCGATCTGTTCGGACAGGTCGAAAGTGCCAAAGAAGATGGCGCCAGACTTGCCGGTTGCATCAAGCGCGGCGATCGTTGGCTCAGCCGAGGTCGGGCCGAGGGTGAGAATGCCGTTGGTGTCGGGATTGGTCTGCAGGTAGGCCTGCACCTTGGACATGATTTCTGCAGGGTCCTGACCCGAGTCGATCATCTGCCCGCCGAGTTCCACCCCCAGAGCGTCGGCAAAGCCTTGGCAGCGCTCCACCGAAGCCGGATTGGTGATGTAGTGGTTGACGCACAGGAAGCTGGTCAC
>CAMLOA010000206.1 GCA_946481445.1 uncultured Devosia sp.
GCACCATGAGAATGGCATTGACCACGATCACATAGAGGGCCGGCAGCACGATCAGGCTGACCCGCTTTTCGGTGGGGGCGATGACGCGCAGCACCGTGGTCGTGGTGGCGCCGAAGAAGGCACAGAGCAGGGCGGTCAGGTGCCCCAGTTCCAGCTCGCGGAAGCCCGGGCGCACCACGAGCAGGACGCCGGCAAAGCCCAGGGCCAGCATGGCCCAGCGCGGCGCGTCCACCTTCTCGCGCAGGATCAGCACCGACATGACGGTGATGAAGAGCGGCATGAGAAAGACGATGGAATAGGTCTCGGCGAAGGGAATGGTGGTGAAGGCATAGGTCACCAGCGCTGCCGAGGCCACGCCGCTGAACGAGCGCAGGTGCACCAGGGCCGGGCGGTTGAGCCGAAGGCTGTCGCGCCAGCGCTCCCCCCTGGGGCGGGCGAAAGCCGCAGGGATCAGCGAGAACACGGCAACGAAGAAGCCGATCTCGAAGACCGAGAGGGACTGCCCGAAGCCCTTGATGATGGCGTCGCCGCAGGAATAGACCGAATAGGCGACGATTGCGTAGAGCACGCCGGCGGGCATGGGATGGGTCCTGGAAAAGGGTCAGGCAAAGGCAATGGCGCGACCTTAGTGGCGCGCCGCGCCCGCGTCGATGGGCAAGGCGAGGCTGCGGCGCTATCGCGCGGCCAGGGCAGGGCCGATCAGTTCTATCCGGTTGGTCCAGACATATCCGTCGAACTGAGGCGGGACTTGCGCCAGTTGCTCCAGCGTATCGATGCCTGCCGTCCCCGGATCGCCCTGTTCGTAGGGACCGAGCAGGATCACCGCGCTGCCCGCATTGCGGACCCGCTCGAGAAACAGGTTCGGCCAGCCCCAGACCCAGGGGGCGATGTTGATGGGGAGCATGATCATGGTGTTGCGACAGGCCTGGGGCATGTAGCCGGTCCAGCCGAGGCCCTCATACTGCAGCAGGCAATCGACGAGACCCCGGCGCGACCAAACGGCAAGGCCGTCGAGCAGCCCGGCGGCGCGATAGGTGGGCTCGTCGCCGCCATAGGCGCCCCAGATGGCGCCCCGCCACTCCGGATGCGCGGCGATCACCGCGGCCAGCATGTCGCCTTCGCGCGCCTCGCGGCTCTTGAAGTTGATGAGGAAGCGTCTGTCGGGGAAGGCGGCCAGCACTTCGCCGAGTTCGGGCATCATGCCGATGCCCTTGCCGCGCAGGGGGAAGGTGGCGCCGCCGTCGGCGGTATAGCCATAGCCGATGTCGATCGACTTGAGGTAGGCCATGTCGTGGTCGCGGGTAATGCCTTCCCCCTCGGTCCGGCAGTCCAGCGTCCAGTCATGCATGACCGCGAACTTGCCATCTATGGTGGGATGCACGTCGATCTCGACGATGTCGGCCCCGGCATCGAAGGCCGCACGCATCGAGGGAAGGGTGTTTTCGAGGAAGTCGTGCACCGGCGAGTAGATGCGCTCGGCCGTGCAGGTGTCGTTGTCCAGCCCCTCGCGGTGAAAGGTCTGGTGCACGCCCCGATGCGCGATGAGCCGCAACTGCGGATCTGCGGGAGCGGCGGCGCGCCAGCTCGCGTTGAAGACGTAGATGCCGCCAGCGAGCACGATCAGGACCAGCAGAATACGGACAGCCCAGCGCCGCATGATTCCCCCACACTTGAACCCGGCAGCGAGTGGGCAAAGGCTTTGGGTCCGAAATGAGGCGTGACCGTGCCGCCGACCCGCAAAGCGGTAGCCCTGGCCAGTCGGCCCGATCGGTAGACATTTCGCGCGTCGTCGCCCGCTGCCGCAGCTCCGGCCTGGCGACCGGCAAATTGCTGGCGCCTGAATGAGCCGTTCATCTGCATGTCATCTTCAACGTGATTTCAATTGCGCGCCATAGTGCGCTTCCCGATAGTGGCGCATGACGCAGGAGGGCTTCAAATCATGAGAATTGTTCGGAAATTTCTGCTGGGGGCAATTGCTGCCCTCGCGCTTGCCTTGCCGGCCGCTGCCGCTGAACGCGCCATCATCGTCCTGGACGGATCGGGTTCGATGTGGGCGCAGATCGAGGGCAAGGCCCGCATCACCATTGCCCGTGAAACGCTGGCATCGGTGCTGTCTTCCCTGCCGGACAATCTCGAGCTGGGGCTGATGACCTACGGCCATCGCGAGAAGGGCAATTGCGCCGACATCGAGATGCTGGTGGAGCCGGCCTTGGGGACTGGAGGCGCCATTGCCGAGGCCGCCAACGGGATCAATCCGAAGGGAATGACCCCCATTTCGGACGCGGTGCGGCTGGCGGCGGAAGGCCTGCGCTACACGGAAGACGCCGCAACCGTCATCCTGATTACCGACGGTCTCGAGACCTGCGAGGTCGATCCCTGCGCGCTGGCCAGCGAACTGGAGTCGCAGGGAATCGACTTCACCACCCATGTGCTCGGCTTCGGCCTGTCGGACGAAGAAGGCCAGCAGGTGGCTTGCCTGGCCGAGAATACAGGGGGCAGATACCTGTCTGCCGCTGATGGCGACGCCCTGGTGGAAGCCCTGACCACCACGGTCGCAGAAGTGGCGCAGGCCGAACCTGCCCCCGAACCCGAACCCGCTCCGGAGCCGGAAACGCCGGCGCTGGACTACAATTTCACGCTGGAAGTCGCGCTGGCGGAAGGTGGCGACCTGCTGCCGGAAGATGATGGCTCCATTGCCTGGACAGTGCGGATGCCGGCGCCCGAAGGCTCGACCGGGGAGACGGTGGACTATGGCTACGGCGTGCCCACCACGACCATCGAGCCGGGCGAATATGAGCTGGAAGTCCGCTACGGCAATGTCAGCCAGGTGCAGCCGCTGACGATCACGGCCGATGAACTGGCCAAGCCATACTTCGTGCTCAATGCGGGCACGGTGAAAGTTCGTGCCTTCGCAGCGGAAGGCCAGCCCGTCGACAGCGGGGCGGCGCTCAACATCTATTTCCCGGGCGGCGACGACTATGGCTATGGCGAGGGCACGTTCCATGTGCCGGCCGGCGAGATCACTGTCGATGTCACTGTCGGCGAGGCGAAAGTCAGCGAAACCTTCACGCTGGCGGCGGGCGAGGTGATCGAGAAGGACATGATCGCCGGTGCCGGCCTGGCGGTGATCAACGGCGCCTATGTCGAAGGCATGGCGATCGAGGATGGCGGCATGGCCGTCAACGTCTTCAAGGCGGCCAAGGCCATTGACGGCAGCCGCGAGGAAGTCGGCTATGGCTACGGGCCCGATGGCGAATACCAGCTGCCGCCGGGGGACTATGTCGCCGTGGTGCGGATGGGCGAAGCCACCGCGGAGGTGCCGTTCACCATGGCCAGCGGGGAACGGGTGGACGTCACCGCCATTCTCGATGCGGGCGTGGTGGCGCTGACCATGCCGGAAGCGGATGCGTTCAACATCTTTGACGCAAAGGCCGATATCCAGGGCAATCGCACCGAGCGGGGCTATGGGTTCGGGGCGGAGTATCAGACCACGCTTGCTGCCGGTGAATATGTGGTCG
This sequence comes from uncultured Devosia sp., assembly GCA_946481445.1. Next base: position 3,519 of record CAMLOA010000206.1, read on the forward strand.
TGGTGCGCTACCCTGATGAGTCGGAGACCGAGACGCCCTTCACGGTTACGGCGGGCGAGCGGCTGGAACTGACCGTCGAAAAGGGGACGGGCAAGTCCAAGTAGTTGCGGCATGGAAAGCGGAAAGGGCGCCTCGGGCGCCCTTTCTCGTTCTCAATCGTCGAAGCTGACATCGCCCCCACTGGAACTGTCGACATCGCGCTGGGCGGGATTGCCGCTAACATCGACATCGCCACCGCTGGAGGCCTCGGCCTTGACCGATTGGGTGGCATGCAGGGAGACATTGGCGCCGCTTGATGCCGATGCGCTGGCCGTCTCGGCAATCAGGTCCTCCGCTTCGATGCCGGCGCCACTCGATGCGTCGGCCTCGACAGTCCGGGCGGTACCGGAAACGGTAATGTCGGCGCCGCTGGAGGCGCTGAGGGTCGCAGCACCCAGGCGCAAGCCCTCGCCCGAGATGTGCGCCCCGCTCGAAGCGTCCAGTTCGAGCCGGTCGCCGCTGATGCCGGTGAGGTCGATATCGGCCCCGGAGCTGGCCGTGGCGCCTGCAAGGGCCGGAAGGGTGATGTCGATGCTCACCGCATTGCCGCTGCTCAGCAGCATGCCGACAAGGCCGCCGCTGATGATGAAATCGAGGAAGCTCTGCTCGATCCGGGCCGTCAGCACGCCGCGCTCGACCCGGATCTGCAGGCTGTCGAGCGCCTGGCTGCTGTTGGAGGTGGCCACGACTGCATATTGCTCGCCGATGGTGACGTGGGCGTCGAGGCCCGTCGCGATATCGATATGGTCGAAGCCGGAAAGCTCGAATGTGCGGCTGTCCGCAAAGGCACTGGTTGCCAGCGACAAGGCGGCGGTGCCCGTCAGGGCCAGAATGGCAAGGCGGCGCATATGGTGTGTCTCCCTCGTGTCCCGAATGCACTTGGACCCGGATATGGGGCTGGAGCGGCATGGTGCAACCAAGGCCATGTCATAATAATCCCCATGGCCGGGGATTGATAAGCGCATCAAAGTAACTAGGGGAAAGCAAAAGGCCGGATCCTGCGATCCGGCCCTTGTTCATTTCCAGCGTTTTGCCGAGGCTTACGCCATGGCCTTCTGCAGGTTCTGGTCGATGGCATCGAGGAAGCCCAGCGTGGAGAGCCAGGGCTGATCCGGGCCGACCAGGAGCGAGAGGTCCTTGGTCATCTTGCCTTCCTCGATCGTGTCGACCGTGACCTTCTCGAGGGTGGCCGCAAACTTGGCCAGGGCCTCGTTGTTGTCGAGCTTGGCGCGATGCGCCAGGCCGCGGGTCCAGGCGAAGATCGAGGCGGTCGAGTTGGTCGAGGTTTCCTTGCCCTGCT
>CAMLOA010000207.1 GCA_946481445.1 uncultured Devosia sp.
GCGCATGATCGAAATGAGCCGGAAGGGCGACTAGCGGCCCAGGGCATAGCGGCGATGATAGGCGAGGTGGTTCGCGCCGGGCCGCAGGGCCGGCTCGTCCGGAACCAGCAGCGTCGACCGCAGGGCGGAGATCAGCTCGGGGTCGAGCGCGTCGGGGCGCGGAACCACGATGCGGTAATCGTCCTCGATGGTGATGAGGCCGTGCCGGAACAATGGCGTCATCGAGGCGATCATGGGCAGGTAATTGGCAATGGCCAGCGGCCCGCCCGCCTCGCGCGGCTGGATGGCCACGACATCCAGCTCGCCATGCAGGATCCCCGGGGGCGGATCGAACCGGCCGCCGGTGAGCGCGCAGCGGTGGCGATAAGCGATGAGCACCACGCCATAGAACTGGGTATAGGCATCGACCGAATGGTCGGCGGCAAAGCCGCGCTGGGCTTCCTCGCCAAAGCCGTCATCGTCCTTGTCGGCCACGCCAGTGCTCCGCCCCGTCAGCGCAGTTACACTTACGGACAAACCCCGAGCTTGCAAGCAGGATCGCCAGCGCCATGACCACCCTGGACAATACCCTCAATGCCGATGGTGCCCTGATCGTGGGGGCGGGCCTGGCCGGACTGTTCACCGCGCTCAAGCTGGCGCCGCGGCCGGTGACGGTGCTCTCGCCCAAGCCGCTGGGCTTCGGCGCCTCCTCGGCCTGGGCCCAGGGCGGCGTGGCCGCCGCGGTCGGCGCGGGCGACAGCAGCCATGCCCATGCGGTGGATACCGAAATGGCCGGGGCCGGCATTGTCGACCACGGCACCGCCGAAAGCGTCACCGCCGAGGCCGCGGCCCGCATCGAGGACCTGGCGCGCTGGGGCACACCATTCGACCGCGACGATTTCGGCAATTACGAACTGGGCAAGGAGGCCGCCCATTCGGCCAACCGCATCGTCAAGGTCGAGGGCGACCGGGCCGGCTGGGCCATCATGCAGGCCATCATCGCCCAGGTGCGCCGGACGCCGTCGATCCGCGTGGTGGAGGGCATCACCGCCCTCAGCCTGGCGCGGGACAATGGGCGCATTGTCGGCGTTTATTGCCGCAGGCTGGGGGACCGCTATTCCGAGCCGGTCTTCATCCGCGCCCGCGCCACGGTACTGGCCGCCGGCGGCCTGGGCGGCCTTTATGCCGTCACCACCAATCCGCCGGGCGTGCGCGGACATGCCATGGGCATGGCGGCCCGGGCGGGCGCGCTGATTGCCGATGCCGAATTCGTGCAGTTCCACCCCACCGCCATTGCCACCGGCGCCGATCCGGCGCCGCTGGCGACAGAGGCCCTGCGCGGCGAAGGGGCCATCCTGGTCAATGACCTGGGCGAGCGCTTCATGCCCGCCATCCACCCCGACGCCGAACTGGCGCCGCGCGATATCGTCGCCCGCGCCAATTTCCGCCAGTTGCAGGCGGGCCGGAAGGTGTTCCTCGATACCCGCGCCGCGCTGGGCGAGACTATCCTCACCCGCTTCCCGACGGTCGCCAAATATTGCCTCGACGCCGGCATAGACCCGGTGGGCGGCATGATCCCGGTGACCCCGGCGGCGCATTTCCACATGGGCGGCGTCAAGGTGGACGAGCGCGGCCGATCATCCCTGCCCGGCCTGTGGGTATGCGGCGAGGCCAGTTGCACGGGCCTGCACGGCGCCAACCGGCTGGCCTCCAATTCCCTGCTCGAGGCCACGGTCTATGGCGCCCGCATTGCCGAGGATATTGGCGGGCTGGAGCCGGCGCGCGAACTGGCCCCGTTCAAGGGCATCGAGTGGAACGAAGCCGAAGGCCAGAGGGCCGAGGACGTGCTGCGCGGCACCGTCGCCGTGCAGGACCTGCGCCGCGTCATGACCGACCTCGTGGGCGTCGAACGCGACGCCGAGGGCCTGCGGGAGGCGCTGCGCCGCATTGCGCATCTGGAGGCCACCGCCGAGCAGGTGACCAGCGCCTACCTCAACATGACGACATCGGCGACCATGGTGGCCGCGGCCGCCCTCAAGCGCACCGAAAGCCGGGGCGGTCACTTCCGCAAGGATTTCCCGCAGACCGACGAAAACTGGGAGCACCACACCACCATGGCGCTGGAAGAGGCGCTCGCCATCCGCGCCGGCGCATGAAGGCAACTGCACGCCACCCGCGATATCACCCCGGACCTGCTCTCCGAGTGATCACTCCGTCAGCAGATATTCCGCCAGGGCCGTCAGGTCCGCATCGGTCAATTGCGACGTCGAATCCCTGATCACTTCGCCCATGGCCCCGCCCAGCACGTCGAAACCGGGCGTGAAGCCATCCTTGAGCGTCTGCACCAGGATTGGCACGTCATAGCCTTCGGCCAGCAGCGCCTCGGCCGTGATGGCCGGCGCCCTGCCGCCCGTGCCGCCCGGCGAGCCGGTAAAGGCCGCATTCCAGTCCAATGCCCCCAGCACGTTGCGCGGCGTGTGGCAGGCCACGCAATGGGCCGGACCATAGGCCAGGTACTTGCCCCGGTTGTAGGTCTCGGACTTCCCCTCTTCCGGGGCAAAGCGGGCGGGCGCGAAGAAGAGGTTCTTCCAGCCCGCCATGGCCAGGCGGATGTTGAACGGAAACGGGATTTGGCTCTCTGCCGCCGGCTCGCTGACCGGGTCGGTCGCCATGAGTGCCGCATAGAGATCGGCAATCTCCTGGTCGCTCATCAGCGTATAGTTCTCATAGGGGAAGGCGGGATAAAGGTGCCCCTGCGGTCCCATGCCATTGCTCATGGCGTCGCTGAACTGGGCCAGCGTCCACTCGCCGATGCCGGCGGAGGGGTCGGAGGTGATGTTGGGCGGCACGAAGGTGCCGAAGGGCGTCGCCAGCCCGGCCCCGCCGGAAAGGAAGGCCCGGCCATTGGCGGCATCGGTATGGCAGGCGACGCAGCCGCCCAGCCGGATCAGGTAGGTGCCGCGCTCGACATCGCCCACCAGCGTCAAATCGCGCGCCGGACCGGTCACCGGCTTGAGAAAATAGGCCGCAGCACCCAGCCCGGCCACGGCCAGAACGGCCAACACAATCCACCTGCGACGCATTTTTTTGCCCCCGTCCCTGCCTCTCGCGATACAAGCAGAGGCAGGGGCAGCGCGCAATCGCGATGAAAATCAACTGCCTGCGAGATCGAGCAGGCTCGCAATGGCCTCACGCCCGGTCTCGGCAACCAGGCGCCCCAGTTCGGTCGTGCCGACCATCATGACCAGGGTGGAGCGGCGCGGAATGCCCATCTGCCGGACAAGATCGCCCCGGCTGTGCTGGTCCCAGTCGACGCGCAGCACAGGAATGGCGGCATAGGCCGGATTGGCTTCGGCAAGGCCGTGCAGCACCCGCTCCTGCGCGGCGCAGGTCGTGCACCAGCTGGCGTAGAAGTCGATGAGGTAAGGCTGGCCGCTGGCAGCCAGTTCGGCCAGGCTCGCCGCGCTGTAGTCGACGAAGCGGGCCTCTGCCCGGGCCGGGCTGGTGAGGGCTAGAGCGGCGAGGCCGGCCACAAGGGCCAGGCTCATGCGCCGGGTGATGGTCAGGGCCATGGGGATCCTCCTCAGATGCTGACGGAAATGCCGGTGAACCAGGCGGGAAGGACGGCCACGGCCCAGCCTTCGACCAGCCGGTCGAACTGGAAGACGATGGCGAGCCCCACCACAATGAGCCCGACGCCCAGAATGGCCCTGGCGTGCGGGGTGACGCGCGCGAGCAGGGCCTTGCGACGGGCGATCAGCGACCGGGCGCCATAGGCTAGGGCCAGCATGATCGTGGCGGCGCCAGCCGAGAACAGGGCCATGATGGCGAAGGCGTAGCCAAGGTTTTCTCCCTGCGCCGCCAGCCCGATGGCGGCGCCCAGGGTGGGTCCGATACAGGGTGACCAGGCCAGACCCAGCAGGGCGCCACCCAGCGCTTCGCCGACCAGGCCCCTGTCTTCCAGCCGCCCGATCAGGTGCGTCCCGCCCCCGGCGGCGGCACCGGCCAAGCGCGCGAACCCCATCTGTGCCTGCGGTACGAGCTGGATGAAGCCAAAGACGATCATCACCGCGCCTGCGGCAAGCGTGATGTCTTCCTGCATGAGGCCCGTGGCACGGGTCAGTGCGTAGACCCCCATGCCCGCAAGAGAAAAGCTGACCGCCATGCCGCCCGCCATGGCGAGCGGACCGAGCGGATGGCGCGCCACCGCCCCCGCAGCGATCAACGGCAATAGCGGCAGGACGCAGGGATTGAGCAGCGTCAGCAAGCCGGCGGCATAGGCAAAGACAAGATCGAGCACGGCAACCTGCAACGGAAGCGGACCAGTTACGATCCTCTATTCGTGCAGGCAGGCCCCCTGGTTTCGCGGCCGGCGTTCACCTTGCGGTGAAGTCAGGCGTTGAGGACGGCATCGACCTCGGCGCGGGTGGGTGGCTTGCAGCCCTTGCGGCCGCAATTGATGCCGGCGACGACGGCGCCGAAGCGCAACATGTCGCCCAGGGCGCCTTCCCCCAGCATGTCGAGCTTGCCCGGCTTGAGCAGGCCCCGCTCGTGCAGCCAGGAAAGGATGCCCGCCATCAGGCTGTCCCCGGCCCCCACAGTGTCGCCGAAGACCGGCGGCTTGTGGATTGCGGCCTGGGCCTTGCCGGCGGCGGTAAAGGCCCGCGAGCCCTTGTCGCCCAGCGTCACCACTACGAGCTGGCAGTTCGGCCGCGCCAGCAGGTCCGCCGCGTGCTGCTCGATGCTCCTGGATGCGTCGAGCGCCTCGAGATCCTCTTCGCTCATCTTCACCACATGGGCGAGATCGAGGAAGGTGGAGAGCCGCGCCTTGTAGCCCTCGAAATCATCGACCAGGCTCGGGCGGACATTGGGATC
>CAMLOA010000208.1 GCA_946481445.1 uncultured Devosia sp.
TTGCCCCGGGCGGCATGCCGCCCTTAATACGATCATGTCCAAGACCACGCCCGCTACCCTTGCCCTGACCAAAGCCGGCCTGCCCTTCGCAGTGGCCACCTATGACTACGATTCGGGAGCCGAAAGGGTCGGGCTGCAGGCTGCCGAGGCGATGGGCGTGGAGCCGGGCGTGGTGTTCAAAACGCTGATGGCCGAGTTGGACGGCAAGCCGGTCTGCGCCATCGTGCCCTCCGATGAGGAGGTGAACATGAAGAAGCTGGCCGCCGCGCTGGGCCGCAAGTCGGCGCATATGATGAAGCCGGCCGATGCCGAGCGACTCACCGGCTACAAGGTGGGTGGCATCAGCCCGCTCGGGCAGCGCAAGCCGGTCCCCACCGTGCTCGATGAACTGGCGACGCTCTACGACGAGATCTTCCTTAATGGCGGCCAGCGCGGACTGCAGATTCGTATCCGCCCGGCCGATCTCATCGCCGCCCTCGGCTGCGCCGTCGCCGATATCGTGCGCTGACACCCCTGTTCGGGGATAGGCGGCCGCCACCGGCGCCTTAGTGTTCCTCCCGTCTTGGAGGGACTCTCATGAACAAGCTTCTGGCATTCGGCCTGGGGGCCGCAATGGCTGTCACGGTTGCGGGGTGCAGCATATCGGGCGGCGACCTGATCCGCCCCGGCGAACCGACCGCGACGCTGATCGTCATCAATGGCAGCTATCGCTACCTCGATGCCGTCGTCATTTCCGATTGCAACAACTTCACCTATGGCTTCAACCGCCTTGCCAGTGGCGATTCCATCGCGCCGGGCGATGCCCGCAGCTTCACGCTGTCGGCTGGCTGCTGGGACGTGGGCGGCGGCTCCTTCAGTGGCGGCGAGGCCTATGAGCGCATGACGCTGAGCCCCGGCATGGTGATGCGCTACACGATTACCGACTGAGGCCTGGCCGGGCCCGAGGCCAGAAAAGACAAAAGGCGCCCGGATGGACGCCTTCGTCTTGCATCTCGAACTTTGGCAGAAGCTTAGTTCGTGTAGGTGCCGCGAGCGATGTTCTTGATATCGGCGCGGGTGATGCCCAGGTCGTTGAGCTGGCGGCTGTCGAGAGCGCTGAGCTCGCGCATGGTGCGCTGGTACTGGGCAAACTGTGCGATCTTCTTGGCGATGTTCATTTCGGTTCCCCTTCGTTTGATGACCCTTATGTATAGCGGTTCAGTCGTGATTAGAAGGTGGACTCCATGCACATCCGTTATGCACCTGGTGCAAACAAAAGAGGCAGTTCAGTCATAATCGGTTCAGCTTGATGGCGGCGGCAAGGCCGGTGCCCGTCGGGACCTGCGCCGGTAAAGGGCTGACCTGAAAGCAGAAACGGACGCCAATGACCGGCGTCCGTCCGTTTACCGATTTTTGACCAATTGGAAAAGAGCCATGCGCTAGCGCTGGGTCGGCTCCTTGCCTTGTTCGGCGGCGATGCGCCTGTCCTCGCGCATTTCGAACCACATGGCGTTGAGAATGGCGAAGCTGCAGGCCAGCCCGACGCCCAGGATCCAAGAGAAATACCACATGCTGCGCCTCCTAGTAGGCGTTGGGGTTCTTTTCGAGACTCTGCGTGGTCACCGTCCCGCGCATCACCCGGAACACCCAGCCGGTATAGAGCAGGACGATGGGCAGGAAGAACACGGTCACCACCAGCATGATGAAGAGCGTCAGGTGGCTCGACGATGCATCCCACAGCGTGAGGCTCGCCTCCGGCACCGTGGACGAAGGCAGCAGGAACGGGAACAGCGACAGGCCGGCGGTCGAGATGATGCCGAATATGCCAAGGCTCGATGCGGCCAGGCCTGCCAGCCGCCAGCGGGCCTGCAGCGCCACCAGCGCCCCCAGCATTCCGGCAAGGCCCAGCACGGGGCCGGCCACCATCCATGGATAGAGTCCGTAATTTGCCATCCAGCCCCCGCGCGTCAGCACGACCGTCTTGCTGAGCGGATTGATGGCGGCATTGCCGTCGATTGCGCTGGTCACCGCATAGCCGTCCAGCCCGAAGGCCACCCAGACGCCACCCAGGGCGAACAGGACCAGCGTGACCATGGCCGAAAGGCTGCCATAGGTCCGGGCGCGGTCGGCCACCGGCCCGGTCGTGCGCCCGGCGATCACAGCGGCGCCCTGCGTCACGATCATGCCCAGGCTGACCAGGCCCGACAGCAGCGCGAAGGGCATCAGCAGCATGAAGAAGTTGCCGGTATAGAAGGCGCGCATGGTGTCATCGAGGTGGAAGGGCGCCCCGAGCAGGACGTTGCCAACCGCGACCCCCATGATCAGCGCCGGCACCGCGCCACCCACGAACAGGGCCCAGTCCCAGGTCTCGCGCCAGCGCGCATCCTTGATCTTGCCCCGGAACTTGAAGCCGACCGGCCGCAGGATCAGCGCCAGCAAAATCACGATCATGGCCAGGTAGAAGCCGGAAAAGCTCACGGCATAGAGCGGGGGAAAGGCGGCAAAGATGGCGCCGCCCCCCAGGATCAGCCACACTTGGTTGCCCTCCCAGGTCGGCCCGATCAGGTTGAGCAGCACGCGCCGCTCCTCGTCGGTCCGGGCGGCGAAGGGCAACAGGGCCCCTACCCCCATGTCACGCCCACCCATGATGGCAAAGCCGATGAGCAGCACGCCCAGCAACAGCCACCAGACCAGGCGCAGGGTTTCGTAGTCGAGCGGAATGCTGCTCATGAGCCGAGTTCCTTGGTCTTGGGGGTTGCGGGCAGTGCGGCCATGACGAAATCCTCGTCATCGCCCTCGTCGGCGGCGGTGAACGGCTTGTCCTGCGGGCCGGCCTTGATGATCTTGACCATCAGCATGACCATGATGGCGAAGAGGATGGTGTAGAGCACGGTGAAGAAGGTCAGCGAGATGACCAGGTCCCAGAAGTTGAGACTCGATGCCGCGTAGAATGTCGGCAGTACGCCCTCTACCACCCAGGGCTGTCGCCCATATTCGGCGATGAACCAGCCCGCCTCGATCGCAATCCAGGGCAGGGGCAGGATGGCAAAGCCAAGCCACAGCATGGGCCGGTTGGTATCGAGCCAGCCGCGCGAGGCGCGGTAGAACCAGACCGCGAAGAAGGCGATGAAGAAAAAGCCCAGCCCCATCATGATGCGGAAGGTCCAGAACAGGGGCCACACATCGGGCACGGTGTCCTCCGCGGCCATGCGGATTTCCTCGTCCGTCGCATTGCCCACATCGTCGCGATACTTCTTGAGCAGCAGGCCATAGCCCAGGTCCGCCCAGTATTCGTCGAACGTCGCGCGCGCCGCCACATTGGTTCCATCCGCCCGGATGTCCTGCAGGGCATCATAGGCGATCATGCCGCCGCGAATGCGTTCCTCGGCATTGCCCACAAGTTCCTCGATGCCCGGCAGTTCCTGGTCGAAGGAGCGGGTCGTGATCAAGCCGCCCAGCCAGGGCACCTGGATCTGCCAGATGGGCTTGCCGTCGGCTCCGGGGATGGCGATCACCGTCCAGGGCGCCGGCGCCGGTTCGGTATGGAAGCTCGCTTCGATCGCGGCGATCTTCATCTTCTGGTGCTCGGTGGCGACATAGCCGCTCTCGTCGCCCAGCACGACCACCGACAGGGCCGAGGCCAGGCCAAAGCTGGCGGCCACGACCATCGACCGCTTGGCCAGTTCGACATGCCGTCCCTTGAGCAGGAAGAAGCTCGAAATCGCAAAGATGAAGACCGCGCCGCACAGATAGCCGGCGCTCACCGTGTGCACGAACTTGGCCTGCGCCACCTGGTTGAAGATCACCGCCATGAAGTCGGTCACTTCCATGCGCATGGTGTCGGGGTTGAACTTGGAACCCACCGGGTTCTGCATCCAGCCATTGGCGATCAGGATCCAAAGCGCCGAAAAGTTCGCGCCCAGCGCCACCAGCCAGGTGACCGCCAGGTGCCCCACCTTGCTCAGCCGTTCCCAGCCGAAGAAGAAAAGGCCGATGAAGGTGGCTTCGAGGAAGAAGGCCATCAGGCCCTCGATGGCGAGCGGGGCGCCGAACACGTCGCCGACATAGTGGCTGTAATAGCTCCAGTTCATGCCGAACTGGAATTCCATCACGATGCCGGTGGCCACGCCCATGGCGAAGTTCACGGCAAACAGCGTGCCCCAGAACAGCGTGGCCTTGCGCCAGACATCGCGCCCGGTCATCACATAGACGCTTTCCATGATCGCCATCATGAAGGACATGCCCAGCGTCAGCGGCACGAAGATGAAGTGGTACATCGCCGTGGCTGCGAATTGCCACCGCGAGAGTTCGACAACGGTCATGTCGATCATGCGCGAGTTGCCCCCATGCTTGGCGGCATCCCGGACTGGCGCCGCCACGTGCCGTCTATGCCTGCTGAGACTTGCGCGCGCCTTGATTCAGATCAAGGGTGAGATTTCCCAAGCCCTTATGGTGCGAGGCATGCCGAAAACGACCACCCTGCCCGTGCCGTGACCGACCTCGACCGTTCCAGCGGCAAGACGCTTGCTCACCTTCGCCGCCATAGTGGGCCGGCCCTCGTGCTGGCCATTGCCGCTCCGTTGGCGGGCGGCGCCCTGCTCGTGTGGCAGGCGATGACGCTGTCGCACATTCTGGGCGCCGCGATCCAGGCGGGCGCCCCTGCCCTGGCCCTGGCGCCGTCGGTCGGACTGCTGCTCGCACTCCTGCTGGCACGGGCGGCCCTGGCCGCGCTCGGGGAGAGGGCCGGCACAGCCGCCGCCGAAGCCATCAAGCTCGCTTTGCGCCGGGCGCTGTTTGCCCGGCTGCTGTCCGCCTCTCCGTGCGCACCGGATCAGCCTCGGGCGGGCGCAGCGGCGGCCGC
>CAMLOA010000209.1 GCA_946481445.1 uncultured Devosia sp.
GGGCCTGCGGGCCGGTATTGCCGATATTGGCGCGGACGGCTTCGAGCTCGTCGGCCGAGCCGGCATCGGGGTTGAGTTCGTTGACGGTGATACCCGGATACTTGGCCTTGAAGCCGGCGATCACGTCGCCATAGCCGCACCAGGAATGGGGCAGGGCGATGGTGGTGAGCTGACCCTCTGCCTTGGCGGCTTCATAGAGGGCGTCAATGTCGGTCTGGGCGAAGGCGGGCGCGGTCACGGCGAGTACGGCAAGCATCGATACCGATGCGCCGAAGATGTTTTTGATGGACATGTTCAGTCTCCCTGAAAGGTCGTTCGCGGACGCCCCGTTTGCAGGCGTCCCCGGCGAACCGAGGAGGGAAGTAGAGAGCGTGTGTGACAGTGCAATGACAGCTGCGGACATGGCGTATGACAGTGCGCCCATGACCGGTTATGCCCAAAAATCAACCGCTTGCGCTGTTCCTCATTCTCATGCTGCGCCCTCTCAGTCGCAATTGTGACAGTGCCCGTTTGTGACAGTTTCGTCCAGATGGTCAAAAAAATCGCGCCCACGACCAGCAGACCGGAGCGAAACCTCTTTCGTCACGCATTTTTTCCTGCATGATGCACCCGCCCGAGTGGCACGACCAAGCCGATCACACGGAAATTCTGCGAGCTCATGCGCCTCCTGCTGGCTGCCCTGATGATCTTGTGCGTTGCTCCCGCGGCGGGACAGGGCATGCATGCCAGTGCCGTGGCCGACGAGGCCGTGACGCTGGTGATCCGCCCATCGGTCACCAATTTCCGGCGCGAGGCGGATGGCCTGCACCAGGCGGTAACCGCGCTCTGCGCCGAACCGTCCGAGCGCGGGCTCGGGCTGGCCCGCGACCGGTTCACCTCGACCCTCCTGGCCTATGGACGGATCGAACCGCTGACGCTGGGGCCGGCGACCGAAGAGAATCGCGCCGCGCGCCTGCTGGCGCCTGTCAGCAGCCAGGTTGCCGACGCCGTCACGCTGGATGCCGGAATCGGTCCGGCGGAAGGAACCGCCGGCCTGGCACCAGGGCAGCAGGGACTGGGTGCGCTCGAACTCATCCTTTTTGCCCCCGAAAGCACTGCACTCACCGCGGCGGAGGGGGCCAAACGCTGTGGCTATGGCCTGGCAGTGGCGGAAGAAATCTCGATGCTTGGCGAGGCCCTGCTGGCTGGCTGGTACTCGCCGCGCGGCGTCGCTCTGCGTTTCATGGCGCCCCGCGCCGAATACCCCGACTATCGCACCGATGCCGACACGATTGCCGCGCTGGCTTCCGTCCTCGCCAAGGGGGTGACAGGTATTGGCGAGCGGCTTGATGGGTTGGGGGATGGACGCGGCGGGCAGTTTGCAGCGTCGGGCCAGACGCTTGCCATTGTGGCCGCCAATCTTTCCGGACTGGAGTCGCTCTACCGGCTTTCCGGCATTGGGCGGGCGGCCGATGACGGGGCGGTCGCCCACACGCGCATCACGGCTGCCTTCGCGGCGTTGATTGCCGCGGTCGAGCAAGGTGCGGACGAAGCTCTGTCCGAATTCGCCACGCTGGGGGCGCAACTCGAGCGGGACCTGGCGGCGCTCCCGGCAATCGTGGTGGCCGACTGAAGCCGCGCGGCGGCCAGCACCCTCAGCCCAGCACCGGCCCGGAGCTTTCGCGCAGGACCAGCTCGACCGGCCAGAGCTCGTGAATGTCCTCGGCCGGCTTGCCGTTGATCAGCTGCAGGATCAACTCCGCCACGCGGGCACCAGCCTGGCGGATGGACGAGCGCGTGGTGGACATGGACGGGTACATGTTGTCGGCGTTGAGATAGGGGAAGACGTCGTCATGGGCGATCATCGACACTTCCCTGCCCAGGGTCAGGCCGGCCTGGCGGATGGCGCGGAAGATGCCCAGAGCCGTCATCATCGATCCGGCGAGGAATGCGGTCGGGCGCGGCTTGAGCTCCAGCATGGCCTGGGCCAGGCGGAAGGCGATTTCGTCGGTGAAGACCGAATTGCCCATCAGCGCAGGATCGAAGGGTACGCCCCGGGCCGAGAGAGCCGCCAGGTATCCAATCTCGCGGTGCTCGGCAAAGGTGCGGCCCTTGACCCCGTTGAGCAGGGCGATGCGGCGGTGGCCCAGATCGAGCAGATGGCTGGTGGCGCGCTCCATGGCGCCGGTATTGTCGATGTCCATCCATGCAACCGGGCGGCCGATATTGGTGCGGCCATGCAGGACGAAAGGGACCTTGAGGTCCATCAGCAGTTCGGCTCGCTCGTCGTTCAGCGACGGGGAGTGCAGGATGACGGCATCGACCTTCTGGCTGGCGGCAAGGCGGCGATAGGCGGCCATTTCGTCCTGGTGGCTGGTCACCGTGGTGACCAGCATGTCGATCTCGTTGCTGCCCACGCGGCTGCCGACGCCGGACAGGAATTCCGACATATGCGGCCCCAGTTCCTCGGCGCCGCGCAAGACCATGCCGATGGCGCCGGCGCGGCCGGTCGCAAGGCGCAGGGCGCTGGCATTGGGGCGATAACCCAGGCGCGCGGCGGTTTCGGCGACACGCTGACGGGTCGCCTCATTGACTTCAGGGTAGCCGTTGAGGGCTCGGCTGACCGTGGTTTGCGACAGGCCGAGATGCTCGGCCAGATCCTTCAGTCTCATCCTGCAAGTGGCCCGGGCTGCGGCATGACCAACGCTGCGGGCGCGATGCAAGTGCTCCGTGCCCAGTCCGCTTCGCCTTAGGGCAGGCGGGCCGCCTTGACCAGCGGCTTCCGCTTCCTCCTCCAACAATCATTCAAAGCGATTTCAAATTTGGATGCAAGATATGAAATCGATGTCAATTTTCTGAGGTGCGTACGTCAGAAAAAATGTCCGCCATGTTTACGGAAATCTCGCGACCTTATGGTTAACACACTGATATTAATGGATATATTTGGCTGTCGCGAAAAATTCGTTAAAAAGCAGCGGGCGGGGCGCTTGACAGAAAACCGGCACTCTGGTTCTTTTTCATTCAAAGCGCTTTGGAAATGCTGGTGGAACAGCCGCCAGCGCGGAGTGCTTTGTGGGAGGAGTGAAGCGTCCGGCGGCTGGTGCATCCAAGCGCCCGGCCAGACGCGTGTGCCTCCCAGACTGTTGGTTCATTCGGGAGGATATCTAATGAAAATCAACAAGCTGCTCGTTGGCCTGCTGACGAGCGTCACGCTGGTGGGTGCTGCCGCCCAGGCTGCCGAACTGTCGATCGTGTCGGGTGACACCGGCAACGGCCTGGCGTTCCTGCGCAGCCAGCTCGACAAGTTCGAGGCCGCTACCGGTCACACGGTGACCGTGGTGCCGATGCCCTCGTCGACCACCGACCAGTTCGGCCAGTATCGGCTGTGGCTGGCTGCCGGCAACAGCGACATCGACGTCTACCAGACGGACGTGATCTGGGCGCCCCAGCTTGCCGATCAGTTTCTCGACCTGACCGAAGCCGCTGCCGACGTCGTCGATGACCACTTCCCGTCGATCATCGAGTCGCAGACCGTGGACGGCAAGCTCGTTGCCCTGCCGGCCTTCACCGATGCTCCTGCCCTCTACTACCGCAAGGACCTGCTGGAGAAGTACGGCAAGACCCCGCCGACCACCTGGGCGGAAATGGAAGCGACAGCCAAGGAAATCATGGATGCCGAGCGCGCTGCCGGTAACCCTGAAATGTGGGGCTTCGTGTTCCAGGGCAACGCCTATGAAGGCCTGACCTGCGACGCCCTGGAATGGGTCATGTCCAATGGCGGCGGCCAGATCGTGGAAGCCGATGGCACCATTTCGATCAACAATCCGCAGGCTGCCGCCGCTATCGATCGCGCCGCCAGCTGGATCGGGACGATCTCGCCGGAAGGCAACCTGGCCTACCAGGAAGAAGAGAGCCGCGGCGTGTGGCAGCTCGGCAACGCCGTGTTCCACCGCAACTGGCCCTATGCCTATTCGCTCGGCAATGGCGCCGACTCGCCGATCGCCGGCAAGTTCGACGTGGTCCCGCTGCCCAAGGGTGATGGCGAAGGTGCCCGTTCGGCCGCAACGCTTGGTGGCTGGAATGTCGCGGTTTCCAAGTATTCGCCCGATCCGGAGGCCGCTATCGAGCTCGCTCTCTTCCTGAGCTCGACCGAGGTCCAGAAGGAACGCGCGATCAACCAGTCCAACCTGCCGACGATCATCTCGCTCTATGATGACGCCGACATCGCAGCCGCCCAGCCGATCATCCCGGCCTGGAAGGATATCTTCCTGAATGCGGTGCCGCGTCCGTCCGCTCCGACCAAGACCGACTACAACGAGGTCTCCTCGCTGTTCTGGAGCGCGGTGCATGACACGCTGTCGGGCAACGGGACCGCTGCCGAGAACCTCGAAGTTCTCGAAGCCGACCTGACCGACCTCAAGGGCGACGCCTGGTAAGTCCTCCCAGGAAGCCCGAACGCGAGGCGGGCGGCAGGGATTTCCCGCCGCCCGCTTTGCGCAATGATGAACGAAAAGTTTAGGGGAGGAACGGACAATGGCAACCGATGCGCTGGCTTCGCCGGCGGCCGCAAGCAGACCAAGGGGAAGGTCGGAACTGATGCAGCAGCGCGTTCGCGCCGCGCGCTGGTTCCTGGTTCCCATGCTGATCGCCCTGGCCATCGTGGCCGGCTGGCCGCTGCTGCGATCGATCTGGTTCTCCTTCACCGATGCGACCCTCAACGATCTCTACGGAGCCGAATGGGTCGGGTTCGGCAATTACCTGCGCTGGCAGACGCTCGAAAGCGGCACCGTCCGCTATCGCGGCGTGCTGGCGGACCCGGACTGGTGGAACGCCGTCTGGAACTCGGTTCGCTTCGCGTTC
>CAMLOA010000210.1 GCA_946481445.1 uncultured Devosia sp.
ACGGCACCCGCAAGTGGCTGTTCCGCTTCCGCGATCCGCAGAACCCCAACATGCCCGCCGTCGAGGTGGAGACCGTCTATATCCCCGAAAGCGACCGCGGGACCCTGTGTGTCTCCTCGCAGGTAGGCTGCACGCTGACCTGTTCCTTCTGCCATACCGGGACGCAGAAGCTGGTCCGCAACCTCACGGCCGGGGAAATCCTGGGCCAGGTGCTGATGGCGCGCGAACGGCTGGGCGATTTTCCCGGCGGCTCCCGCCCCGATGACGGGGGCCTCGTCCCCGCCGGCGATACCCGCGCCATCACCAATATCGTGATGATGGGCATGGGCGAGCCGCTCTACAATTACGAGAACGTCAAGCAGGCCCTGCTGATTGCCTCGGCCGGCGACGGCATGAGCCTTTCCAAGCGCCGCATCACGCTCTCCACCTCCGGCGTCGTGCCCTATATCGAGCCCACCGGGCGCGAGATCGACGTCATGCTGGCCATTTCGCTGCATGCCACCAATGACGAGCTGCGCGACGTGCTGGTGCCCATCAACAAGAAGTGGCCGCTCAAGGAACTGCTGGAGGCCTGCCGCAACTATCCCGGCCTCTCCAATGCCCGCCGCATCACCTTCGAATATGTCATGCTCGACGGCATCAATGACTCAGACGCCGAGGCCCGCGAACTGGTGCGGCTCCTGGCCGGCATTCCGGCCAAGATCAACCTCATCCCGTTCAACCCCTGGCCGGGCGCCAATTACGGAACTTCCCCTTCGAGCCGAATTGAACGCTTCGCCGACATCGTCAACAAGGCCGGCTATGCCTCGCCGGTGCGCACCCCGCGCGGCCGCGACATCTTCGCCGCCTGCGGGCAATTGAAGAGCGAAAGCGAACGCCTGAGCAAGAAGGACCGCGACGCCCTGGCCGGGGTGTGATGCCGTCCTCACGCAGGGTCGAACAGGCCCTTGCCGCGGTCGAAGCAGCAGCCGCACGGCGCCAGCCGGTCATCTGCCCCCTCTGCGACCGGCCCATTCCGCCAGATGCCAAGTCGTCACGTCACCACCTGACGCCCCGCCTCAAGGGCGGCACGAATAAGGGCACGGTGCGCCTGCACCAGATCTGCCACAGCGCCATCCATGCGCGCTTTTCAGAGGCCGAACTGGCGACCAGCCTGGCCGATATCGAAAGCCTCAAGAGCGATCCGGAAATTGCGGCCTTCGTCTCTTGGGTCCAGACCAAGCCGCCGGCATTTCACGCGCCGACGCGGATGACGAAGGGACGGCGCTAAGCCCCTGCTGGAAAAAACACGGATTCAGCCTATATTGCTGCAAGGAGGCAAACATGAAGGTTTCCGTCCAGACGGCGCAGGATACGCTGCCCGATCTCATTGACGCCGCCGTCGCCGGCGAAGACGTCGTGATTGACAAGGCAGACGGTACGTCCGTGAAGATCGTCCCGGTGGTGCAATCGGCCAAGCAGAAGTTCAAGTTTGGCCTCCTCAAGCATCTTGGACCCGGGCCCGACTTTTTCGAACCCATGAGCGAGGAAGACCTCGCAGCATGGGAAGGCGCGGCTTGAGTCGAGTATTGCTCGATACCCATGTCTGGGTCTGGTCGCTCATAGAGCATGAGCGACTTACGACCACCGCCATGAAGGCTATTCGAGGAGCGGAATCCATCTCGATAAGCGCAATCAGCCTATATGAGATTGGTCAAAAGGTTCGCCACGGCAAATGGCCGGAGATGGAACCGCATTTCTTGAATCTGATCGACATTGCTGACGAACAAGGCACGGCAATAGTGCCGGCAAGTCCCATGATTTGCATGGCCGCTGCAGACCTTCGATGGGATCATCGCGATCCATTCGACAGGTTCATAGGCGCTACCGCGCTGGTGGAGGGGATGCGCCTGATTTCGGCGGATCAGGTATTCGATGTGTTTGCGCCTTTGGAAGTGTGGCCTGGGCGGGTTTGGTAGCTTACTCCCCCGCCACCCAGTCCACGCTCCACCGCCCCCGGCCCTCGTCGGCGAGCAGCTTTGCCAGTTCCGGCAGCACTACTCGCATTTCTTCTTCCAGCACATAGGGCGGGTTGACCACGATCATGCCGGTGCCATGCAGGCGCGGCGGTGTCGATGGGGCGCGGATGGCTAGTTCGAGCCTGAGGATCTTGGGAATGCCGGTGGCCTTGAGCGCCTTGATATAGGCCTCCACCTCGCCCGGCTCCTTGATCGGATACCAATAGGCATAGATGCCGCCGGGCCAGCGCTGGTGCGCCTTGACCAGGCTCTGCACCATGCGCTCGAACTCGCCCTTCTCCTCGAAGGGCGGGTCGACCAGCACCAGGCCGCGCTTTTCCTTGGGCGGCAGGTGCGTCCCCATGGCGGCCCAGCCGTCGAGATGGGTGACGCGGGTCTGGATGTCGCCGGCAAAATTCTCGCGCAGCGCTTCTGCATCCTCAGGATGCAGTTCCAGCGCCATCAGCCGGTCCTGCGCCCGCAGCATGCTGCGGGTTATCATGGGCGAGCCCGGATAGTAGCGCAGTTCTCCGCCCGGGTTCTGCGCCCGCACGGCACCCAGATAGGGCTCCAGCAGCGCCGCCGCCGGTGCGGAAACGCCGCGCTCGACCAGTCGCGCTATCCCCTCGACCCACTCGCCGGTGCGCTCGGCCTGGTCGCCCCACAGGTCATAGAGCCCCACCCCGGCATGGGTATCGATGACGCGGAAGGGCGCGTCCTTGCGCATCAGATAGGCCAGGATGCGGGTGAGGATGGCGTGCTTGACCACATCGGCGAAATTGCCGGCATGGAAGGCGTGGCGATAGTTCACTACTTGCGCCCTTCAGCCAGCAGGATCGTGGCCGCAAAGGCCATGAACACGGCGGCGAAGCTCCAGTTGAGCGCCTTGCCCACCCAGGCCTTCTCCCTCAGCGTCCGCGTCAGCCATTCGGCAAACAGCACGATGGCGATGACCACCGGCAGCGAGACGACGACGAATTCGACGCCCAGGAACAACAGCTTGCCCACCGCCGCCGGATCGTCCGCCGATACGAATTGCGGCAGGAAGGTCACGAAGAACAGCGCCACTTTGGGGTTGGTGAGGTTGATGCCCAGCCCGGTCATGTAGCTCTGCCACCAGCTGGGCTGCCGTCCCGCCTGGCGCACCACCAGGATGCCGCCGCCGCCCCGGACCGCCTGGATGGCCAGCCAGATCAGGTAGAGCGCCCCCACGATCTTGAGCGCCCAGAAGGCGGCGGGCGCGGTAACGATCAGCACCGAGATGCCGAAGGCGACCAGCGCCGTGTGCACGGCAATGCCGGTCGTGGCGCCCAGCACCGTGGCAAAGCCATGGCTGCGCCCCCAGTTCATGGTGCGCGAGACGAACAGCGCCATGTCGGGGCCGGGGGTCACGGCCAGCACGAAGCCAGCCAGCGCGAAAGCGAGGATGACGGAAAGGTCGGGGATGAAGGCGGGCATGGATCAGGTGGACTTTTCGCAGCGGTAAGGGCCCGGGATCGGGCCGTCGAGGAACAGCACACTATCAGATTCCGGCTGCAGGAAGCGGGCTTTCAACACGTCCTTGAGCGGGCCATCCACGATCTCGTAGCTGGTGCCGCCATCGAGCAGCGACAGCGTGCCGGCGCCGGCCAGGTCCGGTCTCGTGCCCGCTTCGGCCGGCACGGCATAGTCGCCATCCCAGCTGCCGCGCATCATCACCTCGAGGGAAAATGCCGTCATGCCGAACGGACCGGTGCAGCTATAGGTATCCGGCATCGTCGCGGCCGGCATGGCCAGCGGCAGGAGCAGGGCTAGGGCAAGGAGCAAGCGCATGGGCGGCCTCGGGTGCAGTGCGCCCGCTGCCATGCCGGACCGCGCTTGAACGGAGGCTGAACGGGGTCACACCGGCAGTTCGAAGCTGCGCTTGATGGTCTCCATCGGCACGTCGGTCTTGACGGACTGCACGCTGGGGATGCGCATCAGATAGTCGGACTGGAAGCGCCAATAGGCATGGAGGTCCGCCGTCACGATGCGCATGATCGCATCGCATTCCCCGGTGGTGAGATAGCACTCGGCCACTTCGGGAAACTTGCGCACCGTCTCGGCAAACTGGTTGGTCGTCTCGGCATCCTGCGTCTTGAACCAGATGCGGGCAAATACCGTGAGCCCCAGTCCGACGGCCGGGCCATTGAGCACGGCCGCATACTGGTCGATGATGCCCCGGTCCTCGAGCAGCTTGACCCGGCGCAGGCAGGGCGAGGGCGACAGGCCCACCTCATTGGCGAGGTCCACATTGGACATGCGGGCATTGCGCTGCAGGGCGCGCAGGATGCGGCGGTCGATGGCGTCGAGCGGTTCTGGCATTTTGCGCGACTTCGGCGAATGATACTGGCAGATTATGCCAATCTATGTGCCAGTCCTGCGATAATCGCAAGTTCATTGCGCGATGAGTGCTCTATCCTGCAACCATCCAAGATCGGGAGCGGATTTCATGGCGAAAGACATCAGGAAAGTCGTGCTGGCCTATTCGGGCGGGCTGGACACCTCCATCATCCTCAAATGGCTGCAGGAGACCTATAATTGCGAGGTGGTGACCTTCACCGCCGATCTCGGCCAGGGCGAGGAGCTCGAGCCGGCGCGCAAGAAGGCCGAGATGTTCGGCATCAAGGATATCCGCATCGAGGACCTGCGCGAGGAATTCGTCCGCGATTTCGTCTTCCCCATGTTCCGCGCCAATACGGTCTATGAGGGCCAGTATCTCCTGGGCACCTCCATTGCCCGCCCGCTGATCGCCAAGCGGCTGGTGGAAATCGCCCAGGAAACCGGCGCCGACGCCATTTCCCA
>CAMLOA010000211.1 GCA_946481445.1 uncultured Devosia sp.
AGCGAGAGCGGCATCGCCTCGAACCTCTATCGCATGTTCCATGTCTGGTTCGGCCCGGTGCGCGGTGGCCTGGCCCTGGGCACGATGGGACTGATGGTCCTGATCTCGTGCATCAACGGATTGTCGGTGGCCGGGATGGCGATCGGCGCCACCATTGCCCTGCCCGAACTGCTCAAGCGCGGCTACGACAAGGTGATGGTCACCGGCGTGATCCAGGGCGGCTCGACCCTCGGCATCCTCATCCCGCCCAGCGTGGTGCTGGTGCTGTTCGCCATGATCGCGCGGGCGCCCATTACCGAACTGTGGCTGGCCGGCATTCTGCCGGGCCTTTTGATGGCCACCATGTTCGGCATCTACATCTATGTCCGCTGCCGCATCCAGCCCGAGATGGGGCCACCCATTGCGCCCGAGGAACTGGCGGAGATTTCAACCGGCGAGAAGCTTGCCCTGCTGCGCGAGGGCATCATGCCGGTGGCCGTGTTTGCCATCATGATGACGCTGTTTCTCACCGGCACGACCAGCCTTACCGAGAGCTCTGCCGTGGGCGCGCTGCTGGCCACCATCGCGGCGGCCCTGTCTGGCAAGCTCGACTGGAAGGTCATCGAGACCGTATCGCACCACACGCTGCTGATCAGTTGCATGTTCCTGTGGATCATCCTTGGCGCGCTGTGCTTCTCTTCGGTCTATGACGGCCTGGGGGCCGTGCGCGCCATCGAGAATCTGCTGCTCAACACCTTTGGGCTCGACCCCTGGGGCATCCTGATCCTGATGCTGCTCAGCTTCGTGGTGATGGGGATGTTCCTGGATGACACGGCCATGTTGGTCATCGTGGCCCCGCTCTATATTCCGCTGGTGCGCGAGCTCGATTTCAACCTGATCTGGTTCGGGATCCTCTACACGATCACCTGCCAGATCGCCTACATAACACCGCCCTTCGGCTACAACCTGTTCCTCATGCGCGCCATGGCGCCGCCCGAGGTCAGCCTGGGGGATATCTACCGCTCGATCCTGCCCTTCATGCTCATGATGGTGGTGGCCGTCGTCATTCTGATGGCGTTCCCGCAGGTCGTTTTGTGGCTGCCCGACCTCTATGCGGGCCGCTGAGAAAGTTTGTGAGAGGGATACCCATGCCAACACGGAGGCGCGCGCCAAGTTAGTCCGACGTCGAGTTCACAGCAGCGCTCCGGGGCCAATCCCGGTGCGACACCATCACAGGGGAACGAGCACATGACCGATATTCTGAACAAACGCAGCTTCCTGAAGCGGGCAGGCCTGGTGACGGCCGGCGCCGTGGGCGCCTCCACGCTGGCTATGCCCCATGTCCGGGCGCAGACGCCGATCCGCTGGCGCCTGCAGACCTATGCCGGGCCGGCCCTGGCCGAACATGTCGTGGCCAATGCCATCGAATGGTTCAACACCGCTGCCAATGGCGAGATGGAGATCGAGCTCTACACCGCCGACCAGCTCGTGCCGCATGGCGAGCTGTTCCGTGCCGTCCAGACCGGCACGATCGACGCTGCCCAGAGCGATGACGACTCGGCTGCCGCCCCGGTCGACGTCAAGGTGTTCGGCGCCTATTTCCCGCTGGCTTCGCGCTATTCGCTGGACGTGCCGGCGCTCTGGCACTGGCGCGGCCTCAAGGAAATCTGGGAAGAGGCCTACGCCGAAATCCCGGACGTGACCTGGCTGTCGACCGGCGCCTGGGATCCCTGCAATTTCGGCACGACCAAGCCGATCAATTCGCTGGCCGATCTCAACGGGTTGCGCGTCTACACCTTCCCGACCGCGGGCCAGTTCCTGTCCAAATACGGCGTGGTGCCAGTCTCGCTGCCCTATGAGGACGTGGAGCCCGCGCTGCAGACGGGTGAACTGGACGGCATCTGCTGGTGCGGCACGACCGAACTGCACACCGTGGGCTGGGCCAACGCGCTCAAATATTACCTTACCAACCCGCTGTCGGGTGCCTGGGCCGGATCCTACTTCGTCAACACCGCCAAGTGGAATGCGGTGCCGCCGCATCTGCAGCAGCTCTACCGCATGATGATCGACTCCTCGCACTATTATCGCCAGCACTGGTACTGGGCCGGCGAGGCCAAGTTCCGCATCGAGGGCAATCTGGAATTGACCACCATCCCCCAGGAGGAATGGAAGCAGGTCGAGACCGATGCCGTGGCCTTCTGGGACGAGATCGCAAAGCAGTCCGAACGGAGTGCCCGCGTCGTGGAAATCATCAAGAAATACAATGCCGACATGGAGCTGGCCGGCGCTCCCTATCGGTACTAGACACGCATGTGGCCGCGCCCTCCGGCGCGGCCCAACCGCTGCTGTCGCAGCATTTCCTGGGGGCAGGTCGGACATGGCGCAATCACACAAGGTCGGCAGCGTTGCCTATGCCACGCGCGACAAGGACTATTTCGCCCGCCGTGGCCTCACCCGCTATGCGGGCATCTGGTCGCTCTGGGCGCTGGGTGTGGGTGCGGTGATCTCCGGCCACTTCTCGGGCTGGAATTTCGGTTTCGCCACCGGCGGCTGGGGCGGCATGCTGGTCGCCGGCGCGATCATCGCCGTCATGTATCTGGGGCTGGTCTCCTCCATCGCCGAGATGAGCCCGGCCCTGCCCCATACCGGCGCGGCCTATTCGTTCGCGCGCACGTCCATGGGCCCATGGGGCGGCTTCGTCACCGGCCTGTTCGAGAATGTGGAATACGTCATCACGCCTGCCGTGATCGTGACCTTCATCTCGGGCTATTTCGGCTCGATCACCGGCATGGACACTGCGCTCTATCCGATCCTGTGGATCGTGTTCTTCGCCGTTTTCCTCGGCCTCAACATCTATGGCGTCGCCCTCTCCTATCGTGTGACGCTGGTGGTCACCCTGATTTCGCTGGCGGTGCTGGTCGTGTTCTGGATCAGCGCCATTCCCAACATGGATTTTTCGCGCTGGGCGCTCAATATCGGGGCTGACGGCGCCGAACTGCCCGGCGGCAATGGTCCGCTCTTCCCCTTCGGCTGGCAGGGCGTGCTGGCCACCCTGCCCTTTGCGGTCTGGCTGTTCCTGGCCATCGAACAGGTGCCGCTGGCCGCCGAGGAATCGGTCGACCCCAGGCGCGACATGCCGCGCGGCATCCTGCTCGGCTTCGCCACGCTGGTGCTCAGCGCCTTCATGATCGTGCTGCTCAACCCCTCGGTCGCCGGGGTCGGCAGTCACGCGCTCGGCTCGTCGCTGGAGCCGCTGCTGGATGGCTTCCGCGCGATTTACGGCGATGCAGGCGCCGTCGTGCTGGGACTGGTGGCACTGACCGGTCTCATCGCCTCGTTCCACACCATCCTCTACGCCCAGGGGCGCCAGATCTATTCGCTGAGCCGGGCGGGCTATTTCCCCTCGGCCCTTTCGGTCACCCATCCCCGCTACAAGACACCCCATGTCGCCATGGTCTCGGGGGCGTTGCTCGGCCTGGCCGTCATGCTGATCATCTGGTTTGCCAATGGCGGGGGTGGCGAGGGCGAGAGCCAGCTGGGCGACGACCTGATCGGCACGGTACTGCTGAACATGGCCGTCTTCGGCGCCATGCTGAGCTACATCATGCAGGCCCTCAGTTTCATCCTGCTGCGCCGCAATCAGCCTGACATTGCGCGACCGTTCCGCTCGCCCCTGGGCATTCCCGGGGCGATCCTGACCATCCTCATTGCCGCAGTGACCCTGTTCTACCAGTTGCAGGACCCCAACTTCACCCGGGGCGTGGTGTGGGTGATCGCCTGGTGCGCCGTGGGGATCGCCTATTTCGCCCTGTTGGGCCGACACAAGCTCATCCTGTCCCCCGAAGAAGAATTCGCACTCGAACACAACAAGCGCTAGTCCGCCGGAGTTTCCAATGCCCTACACCCTTGCCGAGCTGAAAAAGGACGTCGCGGCCGGTACGATCGACACCGTGCTGGTCGCCTTTCCGGACATGCAGGGCCGCATGATCGGCAAGCGGTTCCAGGCCGAGTATTTCCTCGAAGTCGCCAACGACGAGACGCATGGCTGCGACTATCTGCTGGCCGACGATATCGACATGGAGCCTGTCCCTGGCTACGAAGCGGCCAATTGGGGCAAGGGCTATGGCGATTTCGTCATGAAGCCCGACCTCGGCACCCTTATGAAAGCCACCTGGCTCGAGGGCACCGCGATCGTGCTGTGCGACCTCAGCGACCATCACCATCACGAGCCCGTCCCGCACAGCCCGCGCGCCATCCTCAAGCGCCAGCTCGAGCGGCTCTCCGCCATGGGCTACACCGCCAATGCGGCGACCGAGCTCGAATTCTACCTGTTCGACGAGGACTACCGCACCATTGCCCAGAAGGGCCATGCCCGTGCCCTGCCCGCCGGCGACTATATCCAGGACTACAATATCTTCCAGACCACCAAGGAAGAAGGCGTGATGCGGGCCTTGCGCCGGCATCTGCAGGCATCGGGCATCCCGGTGGAGTCCTCCAAGGGCGAGTGGGGTCCGGGGCAGGAAGAGATCAACGTCAAATACGCCGATGCCCTGACCATGGCCGACCGCCATGTGGTGCTGAAGAATGCCACCAAGGAGATCGCCTGGGCGGCCGGAAAGGCCGTGACCTTCATGGCCAAGTGGGATTACGGGCTGGCCGGATCGTCGAGCCACATCCACATGTCGCTGGCCGACAAGTCGGGCAAGCCCATGTTTGCCGACCCCAAGGATGAGCGCGGCATGAGCGCACTCATGAAGCATTTCATGGCCGGCCAGCTCGCCTATGCCCGGGAGATCACCTATTTCCTCGCGCCCTACATCAATTCCTACAAGCGTTTCC
>CAMLOA010000212.1 GCA_946481445.1 uncultured Devosia sp.
ATTAATACATTCAATTTGATGCAAACCGAACGGTTTCTTACCCAAGGGTTAATTTCCTGGGGATGAGACACAGGCAGGTGAAGCGCCAAACCAAGGCAAAGATGTGGCTTAATCACCTGTTCACCGGGCGGCTCTAGGCTGGTCCCATGCGGCATTGTCCCTGTCGGACGCGTCGCCGCTGGCGTGGAGCATGAGATGGCGCAGGCAGCAATTGCGATCGAACCGGTCGGAGTGGGCACCCACAAGCGGGCCATGCGGCCCATCGACCTAGTCCATCTGGCCAAGCAGTGCCTGGGCGACGAGCATCTGGAATACGAAATCCTGCGCCTGTTCGACACCACGATCGAGACCTATTTCGGCCGGTTGCAGACCGCTGCCACGGTCGAGGATCAGGTGATGAACCTGCACTCGATCAAGGGTGCCGCCGGCGGGGTGGGTGCCTTCACCGTGGCCGAGATCGCCAAGGTTGCCGAGGACGAGCTGCGCAGCGGGGCGCCCATCAATGTCGAGCAGATCGCCGACCTGGGCGTGGCGATCGAGGAAGTCCGCTCGTTCATCGCCCGCATGCTGAGCAACGAACCGGCCTGATCAGGCAGCCAGAACCTCGATCTGAGCGAGTTCCTCACTGAGAACAGACGCTTCCTGGGCTAGATCGAAGGCGATCTGCATATTGAGCCAGTAGTGGGGCGTGGTGTCGAAGAACCGCGCCAGCCGCAACGCGGTATCCGCCGTCACGGGATGGGTTTGCTTGACAATACGCTCGATCCGCGTCCGTGGCACATGAAGCCTGCGGGCCAGGGCCCCGGCGGACAGTCCAATGGGAGCCATGTATTCCTCGCGCAGGATTTCGCCCGGGTGGATGGGCGGCAGGATCGTCAATGTCATGTCTTCGCTCCCAAATCGGCCTTAGTGGTAGTCAACGATCTCAACATCATGGGCGCCGTCGCCTTTCCAGGTGAAACACACCCTCCACTGATCGTTAATCCGGATCGAGTGCTGACCGGCACGGTTGCCCCTAAGGGCTTCGAGCCGATTTCCCGGTGGCAGCATCAGGTCGCGCAGTTCAACCGCATGATCGATCATGAACAGTTTTCGCTGGGCTGAGCGGATCAGGTGCGGCGGAAAGCCTTTGCTTGCCTTGCCACTCGCCACCGATTGGGTCAGCTTGTCCTTGATCGAGACAATCATGGCATGTGTGTATCACCGCATGATACAAATCTCAAGAGTGTCTAGACAGGTCAATTTGACCCTCCCGGCACCATCCCCTATATAGCGGCGCAACATCCGCCGCGCGCCGTCGCGGCCCAACCGCCCAGCAGAATCCATGACCCTGTCCTCCGCCGCCGTGGCTGCGCCCCGGCCCACCGCCGAACCGTTCCGCCTGCGGCGAACCTTCGCCATCATTTCGCATCCGGACGCCGGCAAGACCACGCTGACCGAACGGCTGCTGGCTGCGGCCGGCGCCATCCAGTCTGCGGGCGCGGTGCGCGGCAAGGCCGGCCAGCGCTCGACGCGCTCGGACTGGATGGAGATGGAGCAGCAGCGCGGCATTTCCATCACCTCCTCGGTGATGACCTTCGAATATGACGGGCTGACGCTCAACCTGCTCGATACGCCCGGCCACTCGGACTTTTCCGAGGATACCTATCGCACGCTGACCGCGGTGGATGCCGCCATCATGGTCATCGACGCGGCCAAGGGTATCGAGAGCCAGACGCTGAAGCTCTTCGAAGTCTGCCGCCTGCGCGACATTCCCATCATCACCTTCATCAACAAGATCGACCGCGAGGGCCTCAGCCCGCTCGACCTGATCGACGAGATCCAGGGCAAGCTGGCGCTGGACCTCACGCCCGTGCTCTGGCCGATCGGGCAGGGGGTGGATTTTCACGGCTATCTCGACCTGCTCGAGCAGCGCGTATTGTCCCCGCAGGGCAAGCCGGTGGCCGACTACGACGCGCTCGAGGACCTGCTCGACAATGACAAGCTGGTCGACGATCCGGTGTTCATGACGGCGCTGGAAACGCTCGAAATGGCCAAGGCCATGCTGCCGCCGTTTGATCTCAAGACCTTTCATGAGGGTCATCTCAGCCCGGTTCTGTTCGGTTCGGCGCTCAAGGGCATCGGGGTCGCCGAACTGCTCCGCACGCTGGGCGAATGGGGCCCAGAGCCCCGTCCGCAGCCCGCCATCCCGGCGCCCATCGATCCCAGCGACAGGAAGGTCACCGGCTTCGTGTTCAAGGTGCAGGCCAATATGGACGCCAACCACCGCGACCGCATCGCCTTCGTACGCCTGTGCTCGGGGACGTTCTCGCGCGGCATGCGGCTCAAGAACGTGCGTTCGGGCAAGGACATGGCGGTGAGCAATCCGATGTTCTTCTTCGGCAACGATCGAGAACTGGCCGAGCAGGCAGTGGCCGGCGATATTGTCGGTATTCCCAACCATGGCACCCTCTCGGTAGGCGACACGCTGACCGAAGGCGCCAATATCAACGTGACCGGCATTCCCAACTTTGCGCCGGAAATCATCCGCCGCGTCCGCCTGACCGATGCGATGAAGACCAAGCAGATGGCCAAGGCGCTCAGCGACCTCTCCGAAGAAGGTGTGACGCAGGTGTTCCGCCGCGTCGTGGGCGCCGACTGGATCGTCGGCGTGGTCGGCCAGCTTCAGCTCGAAGTGCTGGCGAGCCGCGTCGCCAAGGAATATGGCGTGCCGATCACCTTCGAGAGCCTCAACTATGAAGTCGCGCGCTGGATCGAGAGCGACGATCCCAAGGAACTGGACCGCTTCATCGCCGCGCAGAAGATGAACATCGCCGAGGATCGCAGTGGCTCCCCGGTGTTCCTGGCGCAGAATGCGTGGTGGGCCGACCGGGCCAAGCAGGATTTCCCCAAGATCCGCTTCCTCACCACCAAGGAACGCCATTGACCCCGGCCGAGCGCACAGAAGAGTTCCTGGGCGCGGTAAAGGCCGCGTTCGGCGATGGCACGCTGCTCAAGCTGCGGCTCGGCGGCTATCACGGCCCCGAGACCGACCTCAAGTCGGTCGATGTGCGCAAGATCGTCGCCAAGGGCGAGGAAAAGCTGAGCTTCACCTATCACTACAAGACGCGCGACATCATCAAGAACCACATACTGCCCGAGGCCATGGGGCTGCTGCGCAAGGGCCTGAAGAACGAGTTCCGCAGCGCTCAACTGGGAACGACCGGGTTCGACCTCGCTCTCGACCGCAACGGAGACAAGGTGAAACTCCGCCGTGCCGAGGTGGCCGGCCGGGAGGCGGCGGAACTGGGGCATGACCGGACCAAGAACCGTCCTCTCGCCGCGGGTGGAAAGCCGTGGCTGCATGCACTGGGCATTGCCGACGCGCAGGGCAATATCCGCAAGGATGGCCAGGATAAGTTCAGGCAAATCAACAAGATGGTGGAGATTTTCGCGCCGTTGATTCAAGCAATCAAGGCCGAAAAACCACGCATTCTGGATATGGGCGCTGGCAAGGGTTACCTCGATTTTGCGCTTTACGATCACCTGACCGCTCAGGGAAAGGCCGTTGCCGTCACCGGCGTCGAACTGCGCCCGGCGCTGGTCGACGAAGGCAATGCCATTGCGCGCCGGTCAGGCTTCGATGGCCTCGATTTCGTGCCCGGCAGCATACTGGACCATGACGCGACCGGCGCCGATGCGGTCATCGCCCTGCACGCCTGCGACACGGCCACCGACGATGCCATCTACAAGGGCATCGTCGCGGGCGCCGAACTCATCGCCGTGGCACCCTGCTGCCACAAACAGGTCCGCCGGCAGATGGAGCAGGGCAAGCGCTCCGGTCCGGTTCTCGATCCGCTGCTGCGCCATGGCATCTTCATGGAGCGGCAGGCCGAAATGGTGACTGACACGTTGCGCGCCCTGCTGCTCGAGGCCTATGGCTATCGCACCAAGGTGTTCGAGTTCGTTTCGGACGCGCATACGCCCAAGAACAACCTGATCGTCGCGCAAAGGGACGGGCGGGCCGGACGGGATCGGGAGGCGGTGCTCAGACAGATCGGCGAGATCAAGGCGATGTTCGGGGTAGAACGGCACTATCTTGAAGGCCTGTTGGGGCCGTAGCCTCTCGGGCAGGCGAAGTCCTTGCGGTCGCGGGGAATGACGCCGCTGGGGCGCGGTCTGATTTGTTGCGCTGTGGCATTGTCGTGCGGCGGGTTCCTAATCCCGGCGCCATCCCCTATATCGGTGGCACACAGCAAGCTCCGGAACACCATGACCAAGATCACTTTCGTCGAACCCAATGGCGAACGCATCGAAACCGAAGGCCAAAAGGGCGCGACGGTGATGGAGACGGCCATCATGAACGGGGTTCCGGGCATCGTGGCCGAGTGCGGCGGCGCCTGCACCTGTGCCACCTGTCACGTCTACGTTGATGACGCCTGGACCGAAACGGTCGGTGGTCCCTCCAACATGGAAGAGGACATGCTGGACTTCGCCTTCGACGTGAAAGCCAACTCGCGCCTGTCCTGCCAGATCAAGGTGCGGGATGAGCTGGACGGGCTTGTCGTCCACGTGCCGACCCGCCAGGGATAGCGGTGCCCGGAACGGGGCCGCGGAGCAAAAATTTCTTTGCGCTCGTCCCGCAAAGATTCATTTAGCGGATTTGCAGTAAACCCACTCGTGGCGTTCCACGCCGGGCCCCGGTAGGGAAATATAAAAGCTATTGAATTTCAACGCCTTGCCGCAAAGGTCTGGTTTGGATTATTTTCCCGCCATTCCACACCAGGGTTCCAATGGGTCAACTCAACACATTTCCGTTGAGCTACAAGGTTCAGGGT